>CAZSCZ010000043.1:0-14630 GCA_964605455.1 uncultured Spirochaetia bacterium | reverse complement strand
AATCTTGCTCGTCTCATATATATATTATATACAATAAAAGATGCCAATTTTTCCACAATTTAGTAAAAAAAATTAATAAAGTTGTGCACCGTCCCCATAATTAATTTACAGGTGCAATGACCAGCCGCTCTCCCTGGCAATTGTTCAACTACTGCTGACATTGCCGTCTTAATCTTAATTGGTGTATACCAAACCGCCTTCCTTTTTCAACTATTTTTCTCTTTTCATAATATACGTTCCTATTGATAGTAACTTTAGGGTTGACTTTATATAAATAATATAATAATTTATCTAAAAACCAATATGTAGTTATAAGCAAATGACAATGAAAGAAAAAAATGACCATGAACGATAAAATGAAGAACTAAATCTTTTAGATAAGAAGTAGCGAATTTCTCAAGTGTTTATGTTTCAGTAATAGGTGAGCCTTATGTATTTCTGTGATTAAATTTAAAATAATGGAGGTAAAATTATGTGGTATGAAGCCTCAAGTCAAAGAAAAATAATAATAATATTGGCAGGATTTGTTGCACTTGCATTTATTGGGCTTGTATATTTTGAATGGGGAAAAGGTGGCAAAAGCTCTTCTACATTTGAAGTAGCACGAGTAAATGGACACTCTATCTATATCCCAGAATTTAGAAATATATACGAGCAAATTAGAGAACAATACCGTGATAAAATAACAGAAGAAAATTCCCAACAGATGGAACGGGAAATAATGGTTTATGCATTAAGAACATTAATTCAAAAATATCTAATATTACAGGAAGCAGATAAAGCAGATGTTACTGTGAGTGAAAATGAAACTTTTAGAAACATCATAAGAAAAAAAGAGTTTCAGACAGAGTCAGGTCAATTTAACGAATATTTATATAGACAGTTACCTTCATCTATTAAAAAGAAAATAGAAAGAGAAGCCAAAGAAGATCTTATTGAACAGCTGTTTAAAATAAGATTATTAGATTCTGTAAAAGTTTCTGATTTAGATTTAAGATTATATTTCCAGCAGAAATATACAAAATGCAAAGTGAGATTTGTATTTTTAAAATTACCAGAAAAGAAAAGGCAAACAGATTTGCTTGGACTGGATAAAGATAGAATACAACTTGAAAAAATTATTGATAAATTTTTAAAAATTGCAAAAAGAACAGGTAATTTCATTAGTGCAGCAAATTCATTAGGATTAAAAGTTTATACAACTGATTATTTTACTTTTTTTGGTCCAATAACAAAGACAGGAAAAAAGGATGAAAGATGGAATGAACTTGAATTTCAGGATGTTTATCAACAAGCATTTAAACTAAAACCCTATCAAATAAGTGAGAAGATTTCACTTCCACAGGGATATACGGTATTACAATTAATAGGAAGAAAAAATCCTAATTGGGATAAATTTTATTATGAATTACCAAAATTAAAAGCTGAACTTGAAAATATATATAGAAGTTATGTATTTCAACAATGGTATATAACAGTATTTAAGGATTCAAAAATTATAAATAATATTGACAAGCTCATAGGGCGAGAAGAAAAGAGCTAGCATTACTATGAAAACTGGCTTTGTAGCTGTTCTGGGAAAAACAAATGTAGGGAAATCCACACTTATAAATGCTCTTTTAGGTAAAGCAATTTTAATCACATCTCCTAAGCCCCAAACTACGCGAAACAGAATAAAAGCAATCCTTCATTTAAAAGATGGGCAAATTATACTTTTAGATACCCCAGGCTTACATAAACCTATTGACCTTATGGGAAAATATATGATAAAAGTAGCTAAAGAGACTATTAGAGAAGATGTAGATTTAATCATCTGGATGATGGAGCCTGAAGAATTTTTGTCAGGAAAAGGCATAAAATTATGGGAAGAAATTATAAATCCTTATCCAGAATACCGTGAAAAGAGTATATGGGTTATTAATAAATGGGATGTAACTCCAGATAATATAAGAAACGCTGTTATAGAAAAAAAGAATAAATTATCTATGGAAATTATAATAATCTCTGCTCTTAAAGCAGAAGGTTTAGACGATTTAATTTCAAAAATTATGGAAAAACTTCCTGAGGGTCCACAATACTATCCTGAAGATATGCAAGTAGATAAGCCTAATGAATTTATTGCTTCAGAAATTATTCGGGAATCTGTAATATTACGCACTCATCAAGAAGTTCCATATTCTGTTGCTGTAAGAGTCAAAGATTTTGAGGATAAAGGAAAATTAATATATATATATGCACAAATATTTATAGAAAGAGATTCACAAAAAGGAATAATTATAGGTAAAAGTGGAGCAATGATTAAAGAAATAGGCACTTATGCACGTCAAAAATTGGAAGATATTTTTGGTAAAAAAGTGTATCTTGAATTAAATGTTAAAGTAAAAAAGAAATGGCGTAAATCTCCTGATAGTATAAAATATATGGGGTATAATGAAACTAATTTAAAAAATTTATAATAAATCTTTCATTTAAGTAAATTAAAATTTTATAATTTGAATTATTCTCCCGATAATATTAAAAATGAGAAAAATTGAAATCCTATTATTTATTCTAATATTTTTATGGACTGGATTTTTGTTCAAAAATAAAATAATTTATTCTTTTTTTAAAGAAATATTTTCCAAGTATTCTGAAATTTCTACTAATGACCAAACAGATACTCAAAGCAATATTAATTTAAGCGAAGATATTGAAGATTTAATCTATATCCCCAAAGTAAAAGATTTTAAAAAGATTTTCCTCAAAAAAATTGTGAATGATAGGTATATTGAAATTATAATACCTGAAAATGTTCTGAAATTTTATATGCTTGATAATAGAACAAAGGAATTCATCCTAAAAAAAACATATCCAGTTTCAGTTGGTAAGCCATCAACTCCCAGTGAAATTGGTGAAGGTATTATTTATACAAAAGGCAAAATTTTGTTTAAATATAAATATGGAAAAAATCGTGGGCAAATTGTAAAATATAGTAGGATGCCTGATGGAACTAAAATTAGAATTCCTTATGAAAAGATGCGCGGACTTTATATGTTAATAAATAATTCTGTTAAATATGTTATCCATTCAACAACAGAATATTGGAGAATTGGTGCAGCGGTTTCAGGTGGATGTATAAGAATGCTTATTGGTGATATGTTAGAGTTTTATCCATATGTAAAGCCTGTAATGAAGGTAAAAATTGTTTATAAACTTTTTCAACTTGATGATGACCTCCTTACAGTTTATAGAGATATCTATCATAGAAGTTTTAATATGTATAAAGATTTAATTAATTTCTTTAAATCGCGTGGAATTAATCCATTAATCTTTGACCAGAAGAAATTAAAAAATCTTTTGTATCAACCTTTACCAACAACTGTTTCATTAAATGAATTGTTACATAACTATTTTATTTCAAGAAATCTAACATGGGATAAAATAAAGATTGAAAATATGAAAAAAGAAAAAGAAATCATTTCTATTGTTGACAAACTAAAAATAAATGAATAACAAGTATATATTAAATAAAAAAAATTTTCTTTTTATAGATGACCCCATACCTCATTCAGGCTATTTTAATATGGAATTTGATAAATGGCTCTTCAATCTTTCTTTAATAAAAAAAGTTAAACCTATTTTAAGATTTTATTGTTGGCAAAAATTTACTATTACCACAGGGAGATATCATAAAATAAATAAAGAAATTGATATAAAAAAATGTGAGGAAATGAAAATACCTATCATCAAACGGCCTACTGGTGGCAGAGCAATTTTACATCACCCGTATGAGGTAACTTTCTCTTTTATAATTCCTCCTTATGTTATATCACCATTCAATTTCAGGACAGTTTTTTTATTTGTAGCCGAACGACTTTGTCAAGGCTTTAAAAATCTTGGAATAAATTCAGAAATAAATATGAAACCATCCAAATACCAGGACTCATCTCTCTGTTTTCACTCTATCTCGCAGTATGAAATAGTAGATACTAATAATAATAAACTCGTGGGAATTGCTCAACTTTTTAAAAAAGATTCATCTTTAATTCAAGGAAGTATCCCATTTAAAAATCCAGAAAAAGATTTATCATTTCTCTTTTATTTACAAAAAAATATTTTAATAGAAAATAATCTTGTAAAGAAAAAATTATCTGCTGAAAATATTAAAAAAGCTCTTATTACAGGCTTTAAAGATATCCAATTTTCAGATTTTTCTGTCTAACTTTAGAAATTATAAATTAAGCCGAAAATATAAATAAAAAAATCAATTGGAGTAGCATAATTTATGCGAAATCTGAGAAAGCCTTATCAAATGTATGTATTGAATTTAGATGGCGGTAGAATTTTCTGGATAACAACTATTTTACTTTTACTTCTTGCATTAAGTTTTTTTGCTGGACTTCTGGTAGGTAAAGAGAAAACAAAAAGTGAAATGGAAATAATATCTAAAAAAAATAAAAAAATAATTGAAGAACTTTTAAGTCAGGTAGAAAGCAAGAAAGATAAAGATGAAAAATCGGATGATTATGAATTCTATGACCTAATGTCGCCTGAAAAGGAAAAGCAATTTGAGAGTATTCCAAATTCATTGCCAGAAAAAATTGAAGAAAGAACAATACCAGAACGAAAATTCAGAAAAATAATCAAAAGAAAAAGAGAACCATATATGGAGATAGGAGATAAGAAAATATCTTCTTCTCGTCCGTATGCTATTCAAGTTGCATCATATAAAAACTATGCTAATGCGAAATTATTAAAAGATTATCTTACATCTGAACAATATCCTGCATATATAATAAAATCTAAAGTAAATAATAAGTTATATTATAGAGTAAGGGTAGGTCCATTTTCCAGCAAAGCATTAACAATAAAGGTATTGGAACAGATACGATATAGAAAAGGCTGTGAAAATAGTTTTATAACTACTAAATAAAAAAATAATTATTTCACTTCCTTTTTTTAAGGGAACGCCAAATTAAAATATCTCTAATTTTATCACCTGATGTTCTGATTCTCTCAGCAAGTATTTTAGCAAGATTATAAAGCACTTTAACACCAATTTGAGGTTTTTTCTCAATAAACTCCTCAAGCGAAGCCCGATAAAGTTCAAGCATTTGAACTTTGCTTATTGCATATACAGAAGCAGAACGTGGTGAGCCGTCAAGTAAAGCCATTTCACCAAAAAAGTCACCATCAACTAAATTAGCAAGAACCTCTTCCTCTGTATTAGATAATTTTTTCGCAACTTTAACAGCACCTTCTTTTATTATAAACATTCTATCGCCTGCATCCCCCTCTTTTACAATCCGATCGCCTGCTTCATATTTCTGTTTCCTAAAATATTTCGCAATCCTGGCTCGTTCATAAGGTGTTAAGTCCTGAAAAATATTTATCTTTTTTAGTATTTTTGCTATCTCTTCATCTTCTTTTGTTAAAAATAAATTTGAAAAAAGTCCCATTTTTATATCCTCCAATTTTTAAATCTTACGCTTTATAACTTTCTTTGCAAGTGCAGAATTTGGGATATTTACTATACCTTCCTCAGTATAAATAAGTGAATCAAACCATCCAATCTCTTTTAACACACCTTTAATATTATCATATTCAATTTCACTACCTTTGGAATAAAGGCGTCGTAATTTAAATGCAGCAATTATATCAGATGCAATAAATCTTCCACCAAGCCCAAATGCAATTGCAAGTCCGAGAAATGAATATTCAAGAATGTTATTTATTATTACTGCAATAACATCATTTGAGACTTTCAGTTGCGATAGCCCTAAAAGTAGTGAAAACATCGCTATTGTTGCAAAAAGCAGCATTTGTAAAAATGATGCTACCCTTTCTCTTATACCTGCGCGTCTAATCGCACTTTGTAAAATCTTTGATAAAAATACTGCTATCGCCATTCCAATTATAAAAATGAAAATAGCAAGAAGTGCCTGTGGAATATAAAGAATAAGTCTGTCTACTATTTGAAATGCAGATTGTGCTGTAAATATATTCACAGCTACTGTAAATCCAATAAACAATATAACCCAGTAAAACAGATTCGCTATTGTTGTTGAAGGAATGTTATGTAGCCCACCATGTTCAAGAAATCGCGTAAATCCTATTTTGTCAGAAAAATTGTCAAAATGAAGTATTCGCAAAACAATTTTTATAATTATCTGGATAATCTTAGCTATAATCCAACTAACTATGATTATAACAACTGCTATTAAAAACTGAATTAGTAGTTCTTTATAATTTGCAAGATTCTCAATTAATGGTTCAAGTATACTCTCTTCTAAATATTCTTTTGTAAACATAATCTTCCTCCTTGTGCCTTTATTTTATTTTACTGTAATTTTATCTTTTATTTTATCTAAAATTGCTTTATTAATACCTGGCACTTTAATTAGCTCATCAATAGAATTAAAATTTCCATGTTTATTTCTATATTTTATAATCATTTGAGCTTTAAAAGCTCCAATTCCCGGAAGTGTAACCAATTGGTCAGCAGTAGCTGTGTTAATGTTGAGCTTTGGAGGTTGTGCATATTTATTCCCAGTTTCTTCTTTTTCTTGAACTTTCTTGTATATCTGAGTAAGAATTGCAGATTCAGGGCTCTCTTTTTCAGGTGTAATCTGGATTGAACAGCCATCTGTTGTTATAATAATTGTCCCATTTAAATCTGTTCTATAAATTTTTGCTCCAATAGATTTGTATCTCTGCAAAACATTTGCAGAAGGATAGCCATAAGGGTTATTCTTTTCTACTGAGATTATAGCAAATTTGGGTTTAACTTTCTTTAAAAAAAATGGATTACTTGAATAAGCAGCACCAAAATTTGGCACTTTGATAACCGTTGATTTAAGTTTTGGTCCCTGCGCTATTAAATCCATTTCTGCACTCTCTTCTATGTCACCTGTAAAAAGAAAACTTATTTTGCCATAAGTTAATTTAATTACAATAGAATTGTTATTTGGATCAGAACGTGTATTATGATATAATTTTCTTGGACTTAAAACAACTGCTTCAACATCAGGACCCCAATTTAAAACCTCACCTGCTCTTGGATTAAAATATTCAAAATGGTGTTTCTCAGCAAGTATATCTGCAAGTCTTTTTTCAATTTCTGCTCCCTTTACCTCCGCAAGTTCGTCTTGCTTCCTCATTATAGTCTCAAGAAAAGTCTCATATATATATGTAGAAAAAGGCATACCAGGGTCATATATAACTCCAATATCATAACTATTAAGTATCTCTACAAGTCCACCTACATTCGCTTCTTGTGGATTTGATAAGATTACTGTATCTATACGTTTAGTTATACCCAATTTCCTAAGATATTTCTTTATAATAGACTCACTTCCCTCAGTTCCCCCATCAATCAAAACTGTATGCCCTGAAGGTGTAACAATTATCTGAGAACTCCCCTGCCCTATATTTAAAAATACTACCCTGAGCTCCCCCCTTTTCCCACTATAGAGGGGCAATAAAAAAAGAAAGAAAATTAATATTGTTATATATATCTTCATTCTATACATTATTATAAATTATATAATATATATCTTAAATGTCAAGTATTTTTTAGGGACGGTGCACAACTCTATTAACTTTGTGCCCAATTCTCAATGTTCACACAGTTCTCAATGTTCACAATGTTCAGTCTCCAGAAATTATAAAATTAATAAAGTTGTGCACCGTCCCTCACTATTGTAGTAAAATTCTTTTTAATTGCTCGTAAAACACTTTTTCTGAAAAATATTTATTATATCTAATTTTTGAATTTTTTGCCATTTTTTTAAAGTGAAGGGTCTTTTAATTCTGACAAATGTTACAACTGAAATTATTGCCAGATAATTTTAATCTTATCTCCTATTTTAATGTTGTTTTTGTCAAACCATCCCTGATTTACTTCTAATGCATATCGGACATTGGTCTTTGACTTGTGAATATTTACAACATCATATGGTAGCATATCTTCTATTTGAATTATTTCATAATCCTCATTAATAAAGGCAATAGAAAGGGGGATAGAAGTATTTTTCATCCAAAAACTAACAATTTGGGGAGTTTCAAACACAAATAACATTCCTGCATCTTGCTCTAAAAAGCTTCTACCCATCAATCCTTTTCGCCGTTTTTTATCTGTATCAGCAACTTCAACAGTTAAAATGTGGGCATTTATTACTACTTTAGCAAACTTTCTACTATTACAACTTAAAAAAAGAACCCAAATAAGAGATGCTACAATCCATTTTTTCATTTATAATAATTCTTTTAAAATCTTTATACCTTCTTCAATTTCAGCTTTAAATTTTTGGTCATCACTATCTTTAAGAAGTGATTCATAATATTTAATTTTTTCTCTTATCCATTTTCTCATCCATTTGTCAGAATCCATTTTATAACCTCCCTTCTATTCTATTTACTCTATAATATTAAATCGGGAAAATAATCTTTTTCTTAAAATTTTTTTTAAGCGGATAAGATAAAATTAAAATTCATAATCTTCATAAAAATTATTGAAAAGTTTCTCTTTTAACCGAAGATTAAAATTTTTATTATATTTATGTGCAGAACCATAAGCAGTATAAATATTTCCGAAATAAAATAAAACATTAAAAAATAATGAGCCATAAAACATCTCAGAAGGTCCATTTTTATAATAATAGTAAGATGAATAAGCTAGTGCTCCCACTAACAAAAATGCGACTATTCCGTCTCCCAAACGTTTACAATATACCTGCCCAGCCCCTGGAATAATCGCAGATATTATCCCAGCAAAGGTAGGAGATAATGGTGTAAAATTTATACCATTTTCCAGTTCTTTTCTAATTAGCTGAGATTCATATACAAGATGACTTTCAGGAAACTTAGTTTCAAATTCTTCAAATTTTTCCATTGCTTTTTGCCATTTAGTTTGCAATATATAAACCCAGCCTAATCTGTAAAATGAGCACTCATTTATTTTCTCAGGCTTAATTTTCTCTGCAAGTATATTGTAGATTTTATATGATTTATCAAAATTTTCATTTCTTAAATATGAAGTTGCAAGGTAAAAATAAAGCCTATTTTTATAAGATTCGTCTTTTACAAAACCCAAAAATTTCTGGGCTGAGTTAATTGATTGAGTATATTGTTCTGCAAAATAATAGCTTTTTACAATATAAAGGTAAGCATCATTTACCTTTTTTCCTTGAGGGAAGTAGAATAAATATCTATAAAATTCTGATATTGCTCTATAGTAATCACTTTCATTATATAAAGAGACTCCGAAATCAAAGATATTTTTTGCAGAAATATTATTGAGGAATAAAAATATTATTAAACAAAGGAATAAAGCTAAACTAATTTTTAGCTTTTCTGCGTGAAGTTTTAAGTTGATTCTTTTCAATATACTCTCCAAGCACTCTAAATTTAGCATATCGTTGTTTTGGGAGTTCTTTTGGATTTAATTTTTTCAAATCATTCAAGGTAGATTTTAAAGCTTTTTTGATATTATCAGCTGTTGTTTCATAATCAGTATGAGCACCGCCAAGCGGTTCTTTTACAATAAGGTCAATGACACCTAAATTATATAAGCTATCAGCAGTAAGTTTTAAAGCCTCGGCAGCTTCTGGAGCTTTTGATGCATCACGCCATAAAATAGAAGCACATCCTTCAGGCGATATAACAGAATAGATAGCATTTTCAAGCATAAGCACCTTATTAGCAACACCAATTCCGAGCGCGCCACCACTACCACCCTCACCAATGACAACAGCAATTATAGGGACTTCAAGTATAGACATTTCTTTCAAATTTCTTGCAATAGCTTCAGCCTGACCACGCTCCTCTGCCCCTATACCAGGAAATGCACCTGGTGTATCTATAAATGTTATAATAGGCTTAGAAAATTTCTCTGCCAATTTCATTACTCGTAAGGCTTTTCTATACCCTTCGGGATGCATCATTCCAAAATTTCGCACTATATTCTCTTCCACTGTTCTCCCCTTCTGCTGCCCAACAAGCACAACAGGTTCACCTTCAAATTCAGCCCAGCCACATACAACAGATCTGTCGTCACGATAGGCTCTATCACCATGTAATTCTATAAAATTTTTAAATATAAGATTAACATAATCAAGAAAATAAGGTCTCTGCGGATGCCGGGCAAGCTGAACCTTTTGCCACGCTGTGAGATTGGTAAATATCTCTTTCTTTAATTTGCTTAATTTTCTCTCTAACTCTTTTATCTCTTGATCAAAATTAAGAGATGGATTCTTTTCAGCCGCTCTTTTAAGCTCATCTATCTTTTCTTGTAAATCATATATTGGCCTTTCAAATTCTAATATCATAGTAATAATTTAATAAATTGAAATTTATTTATCAAGAAAAATTTAATCTATAAAAAATTTTTTATATATACCGAATATTATAACAAAAAATTATTAGTGGAGGTAATTTAAAATGGTTCATAAAAAAGACCTATCAAATTTCAAAGAAGTCCTTGCTAAATATATGCATCTTTCTGGTATAAAAATTGCCGTGTTTCTTGAAGATGGACGGAAAATTTACTTAGAAAATGCTGTAATAAGAAAAGATAAAATTATCAATAATTATTACGAAGATTTAAATGGAAATATTATACCACTTGAAAAAATTGAGTATGCAGAACTTTATGCTGCGTAATTATGGTTTAAATTTTGTAATCCAAGCTTCTATATTTGTAATTCCATAGCCTGCCAATTTCAAGCGGACTGATATCATTCTTATAGGAATTCTATACTTATCAGTACTTATCCATAATGCTACATTTCTCCCACCAATTTGTTCATATAAAATTGCTTTAAATTTACGTTTCATTTTTGAAACATACTGAATATCATTTAACGATTTTACAACTGCATCTATATATACTATTTTATCTCCATTTGAAAGCGTAAATCTTATTTTCTCACCCTTTTTTGGCTGAAGTGTCCTTGCATAATAAATCAGTGATACAAGTCCAAGAACTTCACCTTTATATTTTAAAATTTTGTCTTTCCGCTTATCTTTGTAGTGTAATTCCTTTTTCTCACGATTAATATCTATTTTTACAGTATTTGTCCAACTCCCTTCTTTTATTTTTGTCCGTATCCGTATCGGATATAATGTCTTAACATCTATATAAGCATTAACAATATCATGTAAATGATAAATTTTTGATACCCAAGGAACAGTCTCAATATCAGCATAAATATGAAAGCACTTTTTACTTTTAATTTTAACAATACCTTTAATCCAAACTTTTAAAATCCCAACAGTAACATTAAAGAGTTTGATTTCAAATTGCATAAATTCCCCAACTTTGAATGGCTTAGGAATTCTTTTATAAGCATTAATAGGTGACAAAAAAGAAATTAAAATTAAAAGCAATGCTACAATAGTTCTTTTTATCTTCATAATAAATAAAAATATATAATAAAAATAAAAAGTCTACAAATTTTTTTAAATAATTACTAAAGTTTATGTAAAATAAAAAATGAAATACTATTTATATTATGTTTGATGCTTCACAATAATTTTCTTCCCTATTCGTATTACCATTCCATCTATAATGTTAAATTTTTCAAATTCATTTTTTATTGTAGAATTATTAAAATCAACACCACCCTGCTTTATAATTCTCTTTATTTCGCTTTTTGATATGTTTTTCCCTGCAAGAGATGCAGCACTATGAGCAATTTCAAATGCATTAAAATTTTCTTTTGATTTGTCAAGAATCTTGAAAAGATTCACAGTAGGAATATCATCTGGAATCTCTTTTTTTGAAAAGATTAATTCAAAATCTTTTTCTTCTTTTTCTGCTGTTTCTTTATCGTAATATTGTTCAACAATTGTTTTTGCAAGAATAATTTTTATATCTTTAGGATTTCTACCTTGATTGATTTCTTCTTTATATTTTTCAATTGTTGTTTCAGGTATATCTGTTAAAAGCTCAAAATATTTAAATATAAGTTTATCAGGAATAGACATAATTTTTCCAAACATATCTTTAGGATTTTCCTGAATTCCAATATAATTACCAAAGCTTTTACTCATTTTTTCAATGCCATCTGTGCCTTCAAGCAATGGCATAGTTATTATAACCTGTGGCTGTTGATTGTATCGTTTTTGAATAGTTCTACCAAGTATTAAGTTAAATTTTTGATCCGTGCCCCCAAGTTCTACATCTGCATTTAATTTAACAGAATCGTATGCTTGTAATAATGGATAAATAAATTCTACCATACTTATATCTTCGCCACTCTTATAACGCTTAAAAAAATCGTCTCTCTCCAAAAGCCGAGCTACTGTTTGTTTTGCTGTAAGTTCTATTACATCTTTTAAAGACATTTTACCAAGCCATCGGCTATTAAATTCTATTACAAGTTTATTAATATCAAGAACCTTTGAAATCTGCTGCTTATATGTTTCTGCGTTTCGTTTTACCTCTTCTTCAGATAATTGTTTCCTTGTTTTAGCTCTACCTGTAGGGTCACCAATCATACCTGTATAGTCACCAATAAGAAAAATCACCTTATGGCCTAATTGCTGAAAATGTTTCATTTTGCGCAATAATACAGTATGTCCCAAATGTAAATCAGGTGCTGTTGGATCAAAGCCTGCTTTTACTATTAAAGGGGACTTCCTTTTAATTGAATCTTCAAGTTTATTAGCAAGTTCGTCTTCAGAAATTATTTCAACAGTTCCTCGCTTTATAATTTTCAATTGCTCTTCTACGGGTATCATAGTGAATGATAATATATATAAAAAATAGGGATTGTCAATAAAAAGCTTGCATTTTTCAAAAATTTTATTATATTGAATTAATATGGCTGGGAAAACTAAAAAATTTCAAGGTATTGGCGCCTCACCAGGTATTTCTATTGGACCTGTGCATATCTACGATGAAGAGAAATATATTATTCCAGAATATAAAGTTGAACCTAAAGATATTACAACTGAGGTAAAAAGATTTAAAGAAGCTTTAAGCAAAACAAAAAAAGAGCTCACTTCTCTACAGAAAAAATTTTTAAAAACTGTAAAAGATAAAAAAATGGACTTTTTCAAAATGCATATTCTTATTCTTGAGGACCCGTATCTTGAAAAAGAAGTTGTTGAGCAGATTATTCAAAAACATAAAAATGCGGAACGAGCATTATATGATGTTATGAATAAATATATTGAAAATCTTGAAGCAGTTGAAGATGAATATATAAGTGAACGTGTAGCAGATATATATGATATTGCAAAAAGAATAATGCGAAATCTTGTCCGAAAGAGGCAGCAAGCATTACCTCAAATTGAACAGCCTGTAATAGTCATAGCAAAAGATTTAACTCCTACTGATACTGCTGGATTAAATAAAGAAAAAATTATAGGTTTTGCCACTGGTTCAGGTGGGAGAACATCACACACTGCAATTGTTGCACGTGCACTTGAAATACCTGCTGTAGTAGGACTTGAAAATATTACAAAATATGTATCTGAAGGTGATACTGCTATTATTGATGGAAATGAAGGAGTAATAATTATAAACCCTGATGAAAAAACTCTACGCGAATACAAAACTGCAAAAAGTGTGTTTGAAAAGTTTGCAGAGGAATTAAGAAAAATTCAGCATCTTCAAGCTATTACTCTTGATAAAAAGTATATAAAAATTGCTGGTAATATTGAGATACGCGAAGAAATTGATTCTGTTATATCTCATGGTGGCGAAGGGATTGGACTTTTCCGAACGGAATTTCTTTATTTAGAAAATAGTAATTTACCTACAGAAAAAGAACTGTATGAAGTATTTACAGAAGCAGTAAAAAAAATAAAACCGTATGATGTGATATTCAGAACATTAGATGTTGGTGGAGACAAAATAAGTGGTGGAATAAAAATTACAGATGAAACAAATCCATTTCTTGGATATCGTGCAATAAGATTTTGCCTTGAAAATATTGATATTTTTAAAACACAATTACGTGCGATTTTAAGAGCATCATATTACGGCGAAGGGAAAATAATGTTTCCAATGATTTCATCTGTAGATGAAATAAAGAAAGTAAAAACCATATTAAATGAGCTGAAATTAAAATTAAAAGAAGAAGGCAAACACTTTAAAGAGGATATAAAAATTGGGGCAATGATAGAAATACCTTCCGCTGCACTTACAACAGATATAATTGCAAAAGAAGTTGATTTCGTCAGCATAGGCACAAATGACCTCGTTCAATATACACTTGCTGTTGATAGAAATAATCCTAAAATTTCTTATCTTTATGACCCTTATCACCCAGCTATTATAAGATTAATTTATAATGTAGTTCAAAGTGCACATAAACATAATATAGAAGTTCATATATGTGGCGAGCTTGCAGCTGAACCTATGGCAACCGTGCTGTTCGTTGGAATGAAAGTTGACGAATTAAGTATGAGTGCAATTGCAATTCCAGAAGTAAAAAAAATAATCCGTTCAATTAAATATTCTGAAGCTAAAGCTATATTAGAAAAAATCTTGAAATTTGAAACATCTCAACAGGTGAAAGATGTTCTCCATAAATTTGTAATGAAAAAATTACCTGAATTTGCATATAAAACTAAATTGATATAATTTTTTGACAATTAATGTTTTCCTTTAATACAATATTATACCAAAGTATCATTAT
>CAZSCZ010000042.1:11790-14713 GCA_964605455.1 uncultured Spirochaetia bacterium | reverse complement strand
GCTTTTTTTAATATATTCAACTATAAAACAAAAGTTTAAACTTCAGGTTATAACTATCACCTTAACTTTTATTTTAACATATTCTATTATAATAGGGTTAATTATTCCGGATATAAATCCAAAACCTATAAATTTGTTTATTAAAAATGAGTTTAAAAAAATAAAAAAAGATGACCTTTTAATCACAAATAATTTAAAGACTCCGGACAGATGGAGAATTACAATTTACAGAAAAAAAGATATAGATAAATTTTTTGAAAATTCGGATATAAATGAGATTGTAAAATATTTACAGGAAATAAAAACTGAAAAAAGAAAAATATATTTTATAACTGATATGAAAACTTTTAAGAAATTTCCAGAAGAAATAAAGGAAAAATTTGGTTTAATTATGTCTGCATTTAAATACAGGAGAAACATTAATGTGAAGAAATTTTTTAAAGAAATAAAAAAAGATAAAAAAAATATTGAAAAATTTAGGGAATATTATGGGATGTTTATTTATGAAGGATAAGATAATCTTTATTATAATTTTTTTACAAATAACAGTGAATCTGTTTGCTGAAAAATTATTTGTTGCTCCTGATTTCCCTGAAATGGAAATTATAAGATATCGTGCAATTAAAAAAACAAGCACTAATATTAAAATCATAGAAAAAAGACTGATAAAAACAAATATTATGGGGGAGACTTATTATAAAATTTATACACATAGTTCAGAAGGTTTTAAAAGAATAGAACTACTTAATAAGGATTTAATTACGGCAAAATTTTTACAGATTGATAATGGAATAATTGAACGAAAATTTGAAATTTATAATAATAAGATTCATTTAATTGTGCCATCTGAAAATATAAATAAATCAATAAAAATAAATGAACCAGTTTATGATATAAAGAGTTTACAATATGTTTTGCGCGGTTATCCATGGGACAAAAGTTATGTAAAATTTAATATTATTCTTAATAATGGAAGAATTGTAAGAATGCGTGCAAAGAATTTGGGAATTTATAAAATTAAAATTCCAGCTGGTAAATTTACTGCTTATAAAATTTTAGTTGAACCGTTAAGCCCTCTCGTCAAGTTGCTGTACAGAACAAAAGTATATCTTTATTTTTATACAAAATCATCATTCCCATATTTAAAATATGAGGATTCAGATGGTAATATCGACGAAGTTATAAAAATAAAAACTTTTTCAGAATAATTTCTTACTGGAATTCAAAACTAAAAAACAAGACAAAAAACAAAATATTTAGCAGTGGATAAGCGAATTTTTAAAAGAAATAGAAGATGAAAAATTAGAAAAGGTTTTTTTAAATATATTTCTAAGTTTGTACACTGTGAGAAAGGAATAATTGTTGATACCACAGCACTACCAAATCAAATACATTAGAAGAGATATTAATGGTGATGATAAATTTAAGTTGACATTTTATTTTTATTTTATATATTTTCAGTTCAGTATTATAGTTAAATGCATAAATATTCGTAACAATATAGATAAGATTGTTACTCTCCTGCATATGCAGGGGCAGGCTCTGCGAATGCAGGAGTCTATAATTACTTATATTGTTTCAATTATAGATTCCCGCTTTCGCGGGAATGACAATATGTGTTAAGAATTGTGCAATTATTTATGCATTTAACTATAAATTTAATATTATTGGAGAGTGTAAAAATGGCAAAATGTGAAATATGTGGTAAAGGAGTTAGAACAGGTAATAGTATAAGTCATTCACATCTAAAAACAAGAAGGAAATGGAAACCTAATATCCAGAAAGTAAAAGCTTACATTGATGGCAGGGTAAAAAGAATAAAAGTTTGTGTGCAGTGTCTTAAATCAGGAAAAGTGCAGAAAGCTATTTAAGAAATACAGGTTTTTCACAAATTTCCTCTGTAATATCACACATCTCTTCAGTGACATCAATTAGCTTTTTATAAACATCATTACTATATACAAGCTTCCCAATAGATGTTTTTTTATCTCGTATTTCATCTGTATGGTATGTTAATTTTTCAGAAACATCAGCAAGGCTTTCTATAGAATTATTTAACTCTCGCATAATCTGTTCTATTTGAATTATAAATGAAAGATAATTTAATATATCTTCTTTTTTAAGATTGGATAAATTTTTTTTAAATTTATTTAATTTTAGTTCCATATCTCTTATATTTTGTAATACATTTAGTGCATTTTGGTTTACAATTTTTAATCCTTTTTTAAATTCTGGTCGCATTATAAGTATTTTATTATTAAAAAAATATAATGAGTTAACCATTCTCTGCAAGAGTATAGGCAGCGGAGGTGGTGGTTCTGTAAATTTAGAATAAATAAACCTCTGGGAAAGTTTTGCTAAATTTTGCTGAATTATTTCTATTCCCATTGCATCATTTCCCCATACGGTGCTGCCAGGTTTTAAATATCTTTCTGTTGTCTTGATAAGTGGAGGATCAACTTCTATATACCGTGCTCCAACAAATCCAACAGTATAGATACAAAATTCAGAGTTCTCTTTTATTTTAAATCCATTTTTTATATAAACTAAAACTTCAACATAGTTGCCAGAAATATAAATATCTTTTACATATCCTATTTTCATACCACCTAAGTATTTTACAGGTGCTCCTTTCTTTAAATCACCAATAAATCGAAATTTTACCTTTATTGGATAATATTTTGCAGTAGTATTTTGTATAATTAAAATGATAATAAGAGAAGTAATGATTAAAAAAATTACAAATGTGATTATTCCAGCTTTCCTTGCAATATTTTTGTTTATTTCGTAATAATATCTCATAATTGTATCTATGATATTTTATTCTTTATTATTATAGAATACTTTATTTATTATAAAAAGTCAACCATAATATAGAGAGGGACGGTGCACAACTTTATTAATTTTATAATTTCTGAACACT
>CAZSCZ010000042.1:0-11690 GCA_964605455.1 uncultured Spirochaetia bacterium | reverse complement strand
TTAATTTTATAATTTCTGAACACTGAGGACACTGAGCACTCTGAGAACTGTGCGTAAAGTTACAAAGTTAATAAAGTTTTGCACCGTCCCCACAACTACAACTATATTATTAAAATCCAATTTTTATTGTAAGATAAATTACAAATTTTCCACCATTTTTAAGTCCTTTACTTATTCCTACACCTATATCAGTTTTTATACTATAAAACATTTTTATGGTTGAAAGGAATTCTGTTCCAATATTATCATAGATATTTTCAATAACAGGAATTTTATCAAATACTTCTACAGCATTATAATAGAATTTAAACCATAATTTTTCTAACATAAAAGGAAAAAGTTTGTATCCCTGTTCAATCCAGATAAGAGGTAGGCTATACGATATTTTCGCAGATAAATAATTCTTTCCAGTTTTACATAATTGAAAATATCCTGTGAGCATATATTTATGAATAGGTGGAAAGTTGTTAAAATATGAACTTATAATTTTATATGGCTTATAATCAGATTTGTTTAACAAAAAGCCACCCTTAAAATCTAATTGCAAAGTATGATGTAAAAAAATAAAAGGAAAAAATTTTGAAGTTGATATTTCCATTGTATGAAAGTTTTCTTTACTTCCAAGTATTTTATCATAAAGATTAAACTTTATACTTGAATAGAACCCTTGTTCCATAGTTATAGAATAGGGATATTTTTCAGTTGAATTATACGAAACAGCCACACTCAACGAATTATAATAATCTTTTCTATTTTCTCTTTCAATTTCAATACCAGATAGAAATGTCAAATAGTAATGCCATTTAAGTTTTAAGAATTGGAACAAAAGAGAGCCGCCATCAGAACTATAGTTTTTATAAACTGTTACTTTAAAATTTGGATTAAAGGAATAATTGTAATAATTACATTTAAAATTAAAATCTTTAGTAAAATAGTCATAAGTTAAATTAATAAAGAAAATATGATAGAAAAGAATATCACTTAAATATAAATCTATGATGAACACATATTTTTTAAAATCATTGTTTACTGTAAATGATGGGAAATATAGGATTGTGCTTGGCATATTTTCAAATGGAGAATAAGGCTGTGGGGCTGATGCGTGATATGATTTTAAATCAATTTTATCATCTTCTACATAATTAGGATAGTTTTTGTTTGCATTATAATTTATTTCTTCATTTATTAGTGGACCTAAAATTTTACCAATATAATAGCCAAAGGAAGAATATACAACAGTGTAAAGTTTTTCTTTTACCTTATATATTTTAAAGATACCTCTAACGAGATTTGTCTTTTTGTAAAATTTCTTTTCTTTTATTGAATAAAAATATAAATTATAGATACCATCAAAATCTGAGATAAAATAAAAACCTTTTTTATCTGCGTCCACAAAAAGTGAAATTTCTATTGCAGGATTATTTGTTATTCTTTCAATCTTTTTATTATTTAAGTTTAGTTTAAATATATCCACAAAGTCATTTTCTTGTTTTAAAATAAAATAAATTGTATTTTCTTCTTTAATATATCCTATATCTCCTATAATAGATTCTTTTTTAAATTTTGCTAACACTTTAATGGATTTTCCATTTTTATCACACAGAATAATCTGTTTATTGTTAGCAGTATTTTTTATAGCTATAAAATGATTTTTATTATACTTAAATATTGCAAGAATTCTTCCTTTTATTGTAATCTGAGAAATTTTTTCTGAAGAAATTTTAAACAATTCAAAAAATGTATAATAATTTTTAAAATATTCATATCCTGTAAAATAGAGAGTTTGATTTAACCACACAAGTGAATTTACGAATCTATTTTTCACAATAATTTTATCTTTATTATTCTCAATTTTATAAATTCCATATCCTTTGTGAGGGCTATAAGCAGAGAAAATTATTTTTCCTTTTTTTGATGTTAAGTTGTAAATATTGTAATAGAGACCCGAAATTTTTTTTATTGCAGTAATTCCTTTGCTCTGGATTTCTTTTATTTTTTTTCTATATTTTTGTTTTATCTTATAAACCCAATGTTTCCATATATCATAGAGTTCAGCACCAAAAACATCTTTACTTATTCCATTTAATGGAGAAAGAGTTAAAAGTGATAAGCAGCTATTTTTTGTGTATCCCATACAACAGTTAACGCAACCCGAATGGGTATAATAAAGCTTTAATAAATCATCCTCGCTATATTCATTTAATAGATATTCATTAAAAGCGCCACCCCATATATATGCTCCCTGTCCTGGTAAAATTTTTTTTACATTCCAAAATGCAATTTCATCTAAAGAAGGGACACTGTTTTCATAAACTGCTGTTCTCAGCACCATATCAGTAAACAGACTTCTTGCTCGTCCCATTCTTGTATATTCTGTTTCAAAGCAAACAGCTACACCTTCAATACAAAATGCAGGAAGAAATGGATTTAAGATTATATACTTTAACCCAATAAAATTAAGTAGTTTGTTTATATCTTTTCTCTGATTAAAATGGAGAATATGAATATACTCGTGAAGAATAAGTAGTTTCCACCACTGATATGTATTTAAAATAGATGGTTCAGTGTTTATTTCAACACCTGTATAGTAAAGAAATATAATATTCGCAGGCAGGACTGTTGCCATTCCATTTGCTATATCTGAAGAGTCCACAATTACAATATAAGTATGGATATTATCTGGAATACGAAATTTGTTGTGTAATGCATAATGAATATTTTCTGCTATATTTATTGTTTTGAATGCAATTTGGTCATTAATATGATATACTACTGTAAAATGTTTGCTTTCAATTTGTTTCCATTTAAGGTCATATGGAAGCATAAGACCAAAAACAGGTGTGATAAATGATATAGATATAAACAAAAATAGAATATATATTTTAAAATTCATAATATTTTAATAATAACATTAAATCTAAAAATATCAAAAAAGAAATCTTTTTTTCGTTAATTTCTCAATGAGTTCAATAGTTTTCATTCCATCATCACCAGAAGATGTTGGTATTTTTATTTTTCCATCAAGTAAGGCAGTAACTTCTTTATATTCTTCAATAAATTGATTTTTATCAGGAAATTTTGGAAATTTTTGTTGCTCAAGTTCAAAAAAACCTGTATATCTTGGACTTTTCTTTCGTTTCCATAATTCTAAATATTCATTTCCTACTATTATTCTACCTTCTGTGCCTTGGATATCAAGTTCAAAATTAAAATATTTTCTATCACCACCTGCTTCAAGGAAAAGGATAATTCCGTTTCTGAATTCAATAATTCCATATGCAGTATCTTTTCTATAAGAAGGTATAAATCCTCTAATTCTTTTAGGTTTACCAAAAAGAAAGAGAGAAATATCTATAAGATGTGTGCCATCATGTAAAAGTGAACTTTTATCAATGATAAAACTTTTTTTCTTAAAAGAAATGGAAGTTAGGACATTTGCAATAACAGTTCGGACATCTCCAATAATTTTTTGGTCAAGCATCTTTTTCACTTTTCTATACATTGGGTCATATCTACGCTCGTGATTAATTACAAGGATTGTGTTGTATTTTTTGCATGCAGCAACCATTGCTTTACACTCTTTTGTTGTAAATGCCATAGGTTTTTCACATACAATAAGTTTAATTCCTTTTTTTGCAGCTTCAATAGTGATCTCTTTATGTGAGTTAGTCCAGGTAGAGACTACAAGAATATCAATTTTTTCTTGTTTAAGCATCTGTTTATAATTAGTATAAAGATTTTTGACATTAAATTTTTTTCCAAATAAATTTAGCCGATTTTTATTAATATCACATGCTGTTGTAATTTTTAATTTTTTATTTTTAATAATACCCCCTATATGTGTGCAAGGTTTTATTCTTAGTGGGTCATATTCAAGTAAAAATCCAATTCGTCCTGTGCCAACAATTCCAACTTTATACATAAATAATGTAAAGCGATTCAGAATTTGCGTTTTTTGAAAAGTATAAAATATTATATTTATTTCTTAGTAATAAATTTTATAATTGGCTCTATAGGTTTAGGTTCTACCTCAATAGGTGAGGGTGGAAGAATAAACACAGGTGCTTTAAGAGAGATTAAATGGATGATGTCCTTATACCAAGAAGGTCTTTTATACCAGAATGACGGATAAATTTGGCCATATTTTATTTCCATTGATATTAGTTTAGGTGAAGCTCCTCTTTCTAATGCATCTCTTATTTGGTCAATTGCTTTATCTTTTTTTTCGGGATCTAAAGAGTTGAAAAGTTTTAGAGCCAGTTCATTTCCAATATGTGTTATATTAAATGCACCATAAAGTTGATCAATATAGCTTAAATCAACGCCTCTCCCTTTAAATTTTACATTTGCAAAAATTTTTGTATCTTCATCTTTTCCTACTTTTATGTTTTTAAATTTCGCCACATCTAACTCTGATATTTCAACATTAAATTGATATTTAAAATTTGATGGTTTTAAATCCGCAAGATCAATATACGAATTATTAATACTTATAGAGCCCCCTGCTATTCTAAAAAATCCCCTGTTTAAGCTGAGAAAATTATCTGAGTAATTTATATCAAATTTTATATCATTTATAATGAAGTCTTTAAATTGCAAAGATTCAACTGTAATATTGTCTGGTGGTGGGTTATAACCTCTATGTAATGGATAATTTAAAGTAATTAAATCTTTAAATGCACTTCTTTTCAGAATATCAATTTTTTTCTTTTCTTTTTTCCCTAATAAATGTGTAAATGGGAAATAGCCATTTATATTGTTAATTGAAATGTCTTTGATTTTTAGTCCTATTTTATCAAAATTTACTTTTCCATTTATTTTTATAGTATCTTCTGAGCAAGAAAATATATCTGCTATTAAATTTAATTTTCCTTGAATGTAGCTATCTTTAAGAACAAGAATTGTTTCTGGTGATTCAAATTTTAGATTATATTTAAATTTAATATTTTGCTTGTTTCTTTTTACTTTTATTACTTTACCTGCAAGCATACTGGTTAAATTTAAATCAGGTATATTTATAATAAATTTTTTTACATTAATTTTATATGGTGTTGATGTAACTAATGAAATTATTTCTATTTTATTTGCAAATGGTTGATAGCTGATTTCCGATAAATGTTCGCCACTTTGATTTGTAAAATATAAAACTTTCTTGTTTTCAATATTAGTTGCAGCAAAATTGTAAACAATATTGGATTTTTTTTGTTTTTTATTATAATTGAGAATAGAAATAAATTTTTTAATCAAAAAACCTGAATCCGGATTTTCAAGGAGAAGCTGATTATTTGTGCTAACAATTTTTGCGGTTAAAACACCTTTATCAGAAAAGATATTGCCATAGGTAAAGATTGTGCCATTTATCTTTTCAAATGGAATAGAATATTTTATGGGCGTAGGAAGTGTTTCTATCAAATCATCAAGGATAATAGTAAAAGTAGTAATTTTAGCATATAATTTCTTTTTATCAGTATAATAAGTTCCATCAAGAAAGATTTTTACAGCTTTGCCAGATGTTACTTGCACTGATGATATTTTTACAAGATTTTTTTTGATATTTATAGTAGAATTGAAATTTAAATTTATCTTTTTAGAAGAATATTTATTTGTTCTTGCAGATATATAAAATTTAAAATTTGGAATATTAAGAAAAGACTTAAGTTTTACATTATTTATTTCTCCTGCGATAATATTAGAAAATGTAAGATTTCCTGAAATTTTCTGATTAAATTTATGAATGTTTAAATCTTTTAATATAGTTTTTCCTTGAATGTATCTATTTTTATATTCTATTGCCGAATTTAGAGTCCCATCATTTACTATTGTGTTGTTTATATTGAATATAAAAGTTATTGGCTTAAAATTTTTATTAAATAAAGTATTAGCTGAAATATCCAGGTTCTTTAATTTTAATAAATTTGCAGTGATTGTTTTTGCGTAAATTTCAAGCGATGATTTAATTATTTGAGAAAGTTTACGGATAATAAATTTAAGATAACAATTATTTAATTTAATATTATTTTTTGGAGAAACAAAATTAAATTCATTCAAAGCTAATTTTAATGTAGATGGTAAATTTTTTTTCTTATCTGTTGAAAAGAACATTTTATTTATTTTAAATTTTCCAGAGATATAAAGCTGTGGATCACTTAAAAAGATTCGGGCTAACTCGTTTAGTGAGGATAGATTAAATTCATTACTTTTAGAGACAATATCTACTGAAGGAATTTTTTCCACATTAAAGATATTTCCAGAGAGATTTAATATTGAATTCTTATTTATATCAAGTTTAATATTTTTTATTTTTACTATATTTTTGTCAAGATTTATGCCTGTATCAAGTAAGAATTTAATATCAGGTATTTTAATAAATTTTTTATTTATTTCTACCATCTGATTTTCAAGAGAATAATTTATTTTGGCATTTCCATTTTTTCTGGAGCTTATATTTATATCAACAACTAAATCAAGTGGTGACTGAAATTTTAAATTTTCTTTTTTGTAAATTATATTTTTTATCCCTGAAGTATTAATTTTAAATATAAGTTTATTTATTCCACTTATAGATAATTTTTCAAATTTTAATTCGCTATAAATATTTATCCCTTTTAATAAAAAATATTGATTGGAGATTAATTGAAATTTTAGATTTTTTATAAAAAATTTTTTCATATCAATAGAGACTTTAATAGGACTTTTTTTCTTTTCAGTTTTTTCTTTTTTGGGTGTAGATTTAACAAAATCAGAAAAGTTCCAGATTCTTCTGTTAGGGAAATATTGAAGATTTATCTGTGGATTTATAAATGTAATTTCATTAATTTTTAGTTTCAAAAATAAAAGGGTAAAAATATCGTATTTTAGTTTTAATCTATCAATTTTAATAAATATTCTTTCATCGGCAAAAGGAGGATTATAAATTATAAGATTTTTTACTTCTATCCCTTTAAAAAGACTTATATCAGTAATATTTAAAGAGATTTCTCTATTAAAAGATGATTTGAATAGATGTATGATTTGATTTTTAACAAATTCTTTTGTAATATATATCTTATAAATTATAATAATTGCAATTATCGCTGTTACCAGAAATACGGAGAATGATAAAAGAAATATTTTAAATATTTTTTTCATTGAAATAATTTTTTATAAATATATTCTTGAATTTTTTTAACATTTGTTGGTTTTGGGTCTACAAATTTGCAACCCACCTCTTTTCCATGAGTTCGTGTAATCTGTGCATCTTCTTTTATAATATAACCTTCAAGAGGAAAAATTACTGTAATAATATCACCTTTAAGTAACACAACATTAGTTTCAAATCCCAGTCCACCTGTAGATAAGCTTGTGATAAGACAAGTCTCTGTAAATTTATTGTTAGCATCCATATATGTAAAAGTTCCTTTTATTTCTACAGAAATTCTTGCATGTTTTCTTCGTTGGGCACCTTTTTCATATGAACCTGTAAAAGTAAATTTTTTCTTTCTTTCAACAAAATTCATATTAATCTCCTCCTCAAGAATATGTTTTTTCACAACAAAATATTGAAAATTTATAAATTTTTATTCATTAATCAATCTGATAAGCTGGACATTTCTGTCCCGCATATTTGGCGAGGTTAGAAAACCCACGCCTATCGGATATATAATTATGTATTATGTTATATAATCTTTACTACTGTGTTCTTTAGTGGTACTGGATGTTTGAGAGAATTTATCCATTAATTTTTTTATAAGTTCATTTTTTTCTTTTATGAGTTCCTGAAGTTTACTATATGCATTCAAAAGTTCCTCTCTACCTAATTCCATAACTTTTTCCCAGGCATTTATGATTTTTTCTGCAAGAATTCGTTCCTGTCTGGAAAATTCCAGGACTTGCTTTAAAGCTTCAAATTCACGTATCCTCTCAATTTTCTCTATTCTTGATAATTCTGCTACACGTTCCCAAGCACGAAGGCTTTCTCGTGTTTCCATTAATTCTTTTCTACTTAGTTCAGATACACGTTCACGAGCTTTTAAACTTTCATAGGCATCAAGTAATTCTTTTCTACTTAATTCATTTGTAGATTCAAATGCTTGAATTATTTTATCATATTCATATACATTTTCCCGTAAAAGTGCAATTTTGAATAGTAATTCAAGAAATTGTGATAATTCCTCTAATCTGGAGGGATTTGAAATGTAAATTATATTTTCAAATTGATGTTTTTTAAAATTAAATTTCTTTGCCTCATTATTACTCATTATTATTACAGAAAAGAATTTTTTTTCATTTAAAAGTTTTTTTATGATTTCAATAAAGGAATTTTTTTCTTTTTTATCATATATTACAATTGGATATTTTTTTACACTAATAAGTTTTTTAAGTTCATTAATACGATGAACAATATAAACTTTTTGTAAAGGATCAATCACTCTTTCTTTTAATTTAGAATTCAATTTTTTTCGGCATTTAAAAAGGATAATACTTTTTTCTATCATTTTTTTCTCCTATTTTAAAATTTAGCTATAAATTACAAAAAGTAAATATATTGTCAATTTTCTTTTATAGAGTTACCTTTTCTTTTCTTTTATTTCTTCTTTAGTATGGGTATGAATGGGAACAATTTTTTCTTTGGATGTCATTATACAATTTCCATTAAAACGACAGCCACTTTGTATTACCAAATCAGGTGTTTTTATATCACCAGTAACTTCTGCACCTGAAAATATTTCAACTTGTTCAGAGGCTTCAAGATTTCCCTTTATTTTCCCATAAACTGTTATGTGTTTTGCTTTTACATTTGCATTTAGATGTGCATTTTTTCCAACAACTAAATGACCTGTAGAATCAATTTCACCTTCAAATTCGCCTTTAATTTTTAATGAACTTGTAAATTTAAGATTACCAGTAAATTTAATATCTTCTGCGAGAACTGTCCTAATATTTTTTTCTTCTTCTGCTTCTCTTTCAATTAAGTTTTTTGCCATTTTTTTGAACCTCCTTATTTAAAATTTGCTATAAATATAGATTATTTACATATATTTTTTCAATATATTAGGAATTTCAAAAGTTAAATCCTCTCGTTGAAAATTTTCCATTATTGCAATAAATGTTCTACCAATAGCTAATCCTGAACCATTAAGCGTATGCACATATTCTACTTTACCTGAATCTTTTCTCCGAAATTTTATATTTGCCCTTCGTGCTTGGAAATCTTTGCAATTGCTACAGGATGAAATTTCTCGATAAGTATTTTGAGCTGGTAACCAAACTTCTATATCGTAAGTTATTGCTGATGAGAATCCTGTATCACCTGAAGAAAGCATAACCACCCTGTAATGAATACCTAAATATTGTAATATTTTTTCTGCTTCCTGCACAAGTTTTTCAAGTTCTTGATTAGAATCTTCTGGTTTCACTATCTTTACAAGTTCAACTTTATTAAACTGATGTTGTCTTATAAGTCCACGTGTATCTTTACCCCAACTTCCAGCTTCTGAGCGGAAACAAGGAGTATAGGCTGTATAATAGAGAGGTAAATTTTCTTCTTTTAAAATTTCATTACTATGAATATTTGTTAAAGGCACCTCAGCAGTTGGTATTAAGTAATAGTCATAATTCTCAATTTTAAATAAATCATCTTTAAATTTAGGCAACTGACCTGTGCCAGTCATTGTTTGGGAATTAACTATAAAAGGGGGAATAAATTCAATGTAGTTATGTTCAGAAAGATGGACATCAAGCATAAAATTTATAAGTGCTCTTTCTATTTTTGCACCAATTCCCTTATATAATGCAAATCTTGAGCCAGCAAGTTTTGCTGCTCTTTTAAAATCAACTATTCTGTTTTTTTCCGCGATTTCCCAATGGTGTCTGGGTTTAAATTTAAATTTCGGCTTTTCTCCCCATTCTCTTACAACTTTATTATAAGTTTCGTCTGGACCTACTGGCACCCTTTCGTCCAGCAGATTTGGAATGGTTAATAGAATTTCTTTGCTTTCTCTTTCTATTTCTTTTAATTTTTCATCAAGTTCTTTTATACGGTTACTTACATCTTTCATTTCTTTAACAAGCGCACTAATATCTTGTCCTTCTAATTTTAGCTCTCCTATTTTCTTTGATTGAGTATTTCTTGTATATTTTAACTGTTCAACTTTCTGCAATAACTGATTTCTTTGTTTATAGAGAGATTCAAATTCATCAATTTTACTTTTTTCATTTACAAGGTTTCTTTTTTCCAGCATATCAAGTACAATAGATTTATTGTTAATAATAGTTTTTGGGTCAAGCATTTTGATAGTTATCCTTTCATTACAGCTATAGGAACAAGTTTTGCTACTTTCTTTGCAAGTTTTGCCTGTGTTACAACTTCTACTACTTCATCAATATTTTTATAAGCTGCTGGTATTTCTTCAGAGACAGAGCGCCATCCTGCAGCTTTTAAAATAATTCCTTTTTCGCTCATTTCTCTATAAAGTTTTTCTTTATTTGCAACTTTTCTAGCTTTATGCCTACTCAGAACTCGTCCTGCTCCGTGGCATACTGTTCCAAAAGATTCTTGCATTGAATTATCTAAGCCAACCAGTATATATGACGCAGTGCCCATATCACCCGGAATAATAACAGGTTGTCCGGTCTCTTTGTACTTTTCAGGTAGTATAGGATTTTTTGCTGGAAAAGCTCTTGTTGCGCCTTTGCGATGAATAATAACTGTTTTGATATTGCCATTAATTTTATGTTTTTCAAATTTTGCAATATTATGCGCTACATCGTAAAGTAATTTTAATTCTGAATGCTTTATTTTTAGAACAGAATAAAAAGCATCTCTTACATAATGTGTAATAACTTCACGATTACACCAGGCATAATTTGCTGCTGCTGACATAGCAGTAAAATACTCTCTGCCTTCTTTTGAATTAATAGGTGCGGAAGCTAATTGTTTGTCAGGCAATTTAATTTTATATTTAACCATTGCTGCTTGCATTACTTGAATATAATCTTCACAAATTTGGTATCCAAATCCCCTTGAACCTGTATGAATCATTACAGTTATTTGATTATCAAATATTCCATATTTTTTTGCAATTTCTTTATCGTAAATTTCAATTACCTTTTGAATTTCAAGGAAATGATTACCTGCGCCAAGTGTTCCAAGTTGCGGTAACCCACGTTGTATTGCTGCTTTACTCACATATTCAAGTGAACCTTGTGGTAAAGCTCCATAATCTTCAATTGATTCAAGGTCTTCATCAAGTCCCAATCCTTGAGATACAGCCCATTTTGCACCTTCCTTTGCTACTTTTGCAAGCTCATTTTTGCTTAATCGTAACTTACCTTTAAGGCCTACCCCGGCGGGAACATTGTTATATATTTCCTGAATAAGAGCTTCCACCTTATCTTTTACATCTTGAAACGAAAAAGGAGTTAATAAAGCTCTTACACCACAATTAATATCACTACCAACACCACCGGGCGATATTACACCTGAAGATGCATCAATTGCTGCAACACCACCAATAGGAAATCCATAGCCCCAATGAATATCCGGCATTCCTATAGAATATTTCTGGATCCCTGGAAGATGTGCTACATTTACAATCTGCTTATATGTTTCTTCTTCTTTTATGTGTTCAAGGATTTTTTCTGAGGCAAAAATTAATCCATCAACACACATACCGGGAAATGAGGATTTTGGAATAAGCCATTTATAATTA
>CAZSCZ010000041.1:0-15011 GCA_964605455.1 uncultured Spirochaetia bacterium | reverse complement strand
CTATACCCATTTTTTATCACTTTTTCAAATTTTATTTTGTTCGGTTTTGTTTTAAGTAAGACATTAAAATTCCTTTAATTTCATAAAAATATAGGGAAGAAGACTGAAAGGCAGAAGTGATAGTATTTGTTCAATATGTGAAGGAATTGTATTTATTATATCTTCACCAAGATTAAATATATTAAATATTCCAATACATCTTTCACCTAATTTTATAGGCACTGTATAAAATAGTTTAACTTTTTCCTTGTCTAATTCACTCATTTTATCAAAAGCCTGTATATTTTGAAAATCAGGCAGAAGCATAGGCTCACCAACATCAATGATATTTTTAAATATTTCATCATTCAATGAAATTACAAAATTATTATCTGTTTCAGTAGATAATCCCCAGCTTTTTATTACTTTAAAAATATTTCCAGAATCCTCTTTTATTAAGAGATTAGCTGTATTTACATTACAATTATCTCTTATTGTTCTATAAAATATAGAAAGTGCTTCCTCTAAATTTTCTGAAAGATTAATATTTTTAAATCCTTCAAATAATACTAAATAATTTTTATTTTCCTCCTTAATTTCATTGTATTTCTTTTTTATTCTTTCTAAATTTGCAGAATTATAAAAAGCAGTTCCAATAATTTTTCCAAAGCTTTCCATTTCTATAAAGTCTTCTGATGTATATGGTTGCTTATTTAACTTTTCACCGAGTGTTATAAATCCCTTTACCTCATCACCATAAATTAATGGAAAAATCACTTTAAAATTATAAGGAAGAAATTTATTTATTTCAACATTATAAGTAGGTTCACTCATAAGCTCTTCTATTCTTACAGGGGACTGTAATGCTTTTATAAAATATGAGCTATAATCAAAATAAAAATCTTTTTTGTTTTCTTCTTTTAATCCTTTCGAACCAACAAGTTTATAAATATTTTCATCCTCATCAAGAAAGTTTATAAGTATATTACTCACATTAAATTTACTTATTAAACCAATTAATGTTGTTTCAACCTGGGATTGAAGTTTACAATCACTAAATAATTCTATTACAAAATTAGAGACCCCAAATTTTTCAAAAAGTTTTTTTTTAGGGACTATCTTTTCTGCTCGTTTGAGGAACTTTTCTCTATAGAACTTAGCTTTTTCACGAAGCCCCATCACATTTTCTCCTAATTATATTCCCAATTTATCTAAAATCTTATTATATAAATCGTAATATTCAGATTCAGCAAATTCTTTGATCACATCATCTGGCAATTTCTCTAAAAGTGTATCTAAATATTTCATAAGTTTCTTTAAATCTTCATCTTGCAATACTTCTTTCTTTTCTTCAATAGATTGTTGCTCTGAAACAGCACCTATCTTTTTTTCTTCCGATGGTAGTTGAGTCTCTACTTCAAGTGGAGATGGTATTTCCGATATTTCTTCTGATAGTTGTGGTGGCATTTCAGCCTCAGATGGAGTTATTGGTTCAGATATAGTTTCTTCTTCAATTGGAGGTAGTCCTTCAGATTCAAGTGGTGAGGGGATCTCTGAGATAGGCTCTGTTACTTCTGTTGGTTGTTCAACAGAAGGTGTGGATTCCTCTTTTGGTGTAACAGATATTTCTGGCTGCTCAATTTCCTGTTCAGGTAATGCACTCTTCGGGGGTTCCTCTGAAGGTGCTTCCACAACTTCAGCAGTTTTTAATATATTATCCAGTTCATCACCGGATAAACTTATTGATTCATCCTCTACCTCTTCAAAAAAGGATTCTTTTGCTGTTTTCTGAGTAGCTTCCTCAGATGGTAACTCTTCAATCTCTTTTGCACTCGGTTCAGTCACCTTTCCTTCTTTACCACCAATCTCAGCTGACTCCTCTTGGTATAATGGTGAAGAAGAAATCTCCTCTTCTGACACTTCCCCTAAAGTCTCCAATTCATCCGCAGTTTTTTCTTCAGGAATTTCCAATACTTGACCAGGCTCTTCTATACCTTCAAGGACAGATTCCTCTTCTGTAATGCCTGGGGTCTTAATTTCTCCGCTCTCAAGATCAACACCTGTAGGAATAGATTCTTCAGAAATAGGTTCAGTAGAAGGTTTCTCTTCTACATCTTCTAAAATGTTGCTCAATTCATCCTGTGATAAATTTATAGGACCTTCTTCAGATTCTTCAAAAAATGAAGTTGGTATCTCTTCAGATGTCTCTACTGTTGATGCCCCATATTTTTCAATTTCCTCTTTTATTTTCTGTTCAACCATCTTTTCTGTTTCTTTATCTTCTACTATCATCTCATCTGTTTTCTTTGACTCCTCACCTGACATATTCTTATTAATATTTTCAATTTGTTCGGAAGAGAGATTATTCTCAGGTCTGTCCTCATGCTGACCTGAAATAGGCTGTTCAAGTTTCTCGTCCCCTGAACCAGAAACCTCTGGCTCAGATGAAATTAACCCGTCTATTTCTTTACTTGATTCAAATAACTCATCTCCGCTTATAATATTATTAAGTTCATCAGTACCAAAATTTATTTTATCTTCTTTTGAGCCTAAATTATTTAAATTTTGTGATTCCATCTTTCATTCTCCTGTTGCTATATATTCTCTAATATAAATAAATCTTTTTTCTCCTATCCCTTTAAGATTCATTATCTCTTCTACTGTATCAAATCTTCCATATTTTACTCTATAATTAATAATTTCCTTTGCAATACTTTTGCTGACATATGGTAATCTGCAAAGCTCTTCTACTGATGCTTTATTAATATTAATCTTTTCACCATTTTGCACTTTTCTAAAAGGAATATAATATTCTTCCCCATCTTTGAGAATTATATTATCTAATGTTGCTATATCTGCATATTCTAAATATCCACAAACTTCTATTAGCTCTGAAAGGGTTGTCCCTTTTCTAATCTCATAAATACCTGGTTTTTTTACACAACCTAAAATTTTCACTTTTATTTTGTTTGCTCTTGTTCCTGATAATTTTTTCTTTGAAGAATTTACTTTTATAACTTTTTTCGCTTTTTCATTACTTTCAAAGAGCCATTTCATTCCAACATATCTTCTCACCCATTCGTTATCTGTAATTAAAAAATTTATAAAGTGACAATTTATTAAAAAAATTATAGGTAATAAATAAATTTTCCACTTTCTATAATTTATCGTCACTTTTAATATACAATATTAGTTAAAATTTTTCAATGTTTTTCTACAATCTCTTTTACTTTCATAAGTCTTATAAGATTTGACCTCTCAACTTCGCCAATTTTCATACTTATATATCTTATAGTCTCTTCAAGGTCAGGAATAAGAATATATTCCAATGCATTTACTCTTCTTCTTGTTTTTTCTATTTCTTCAGCAAGTTGTTTAACACTATTCTCCATTTCTGCAAGTTTTATAAGTTTTTGAATAATATCTTTCAATTTTTCAATGGAAAAATCAAGATGCAAATTAATATCCTTTACACCAAAGCACTTAGCTTCGCCCTCTATGTTCAAAGAAAATTTTGGTAAACGAAGATTCATCACAGGGATAAGCTTTGTATCAAGTTTTAATTTTACATCAGGAAGGAGAAAAAGAGATTTTAATATCTCTTCGTTATATTCAAGTGTAGCAGAATAATATTCCTTGTAAAACTCTAAAAGCTCATTATCCATTTCTTTACGAATTCGTTTGTAATCGTTTATTAAATCAAGAAACTTACGCATTAGCTCATCTTGCTTATCTTTTAGGAGTTTATGTCCCCTTCTTGCAAGAGCAAGTCTTTTTTTCAATCTTAAAAGTTCCATTCTTGTGGCAGAGACTTCAAGTTTCATTTAATCACCTCTATTTTTCATTTATTTAATAATAGATAAGTCGCACTCAAAAGCTTTTGACCAAATTTTTTCATAAAAGCCATAATTTTATATTAATTATACCGATTTCTTAAATGATGTCAAGAAATTTCTGTTGTAGTTATCAAAATATTCTCTTGCTTTTTTAACACATTTCTTGTTTAAAAAATTATCTTTGTCTTTTTGCTTTTATTAAGTGAAAAATAATACTGCTTATACCAAGTATTGATATAAACTATACTATCCTGGATTACCATTTATCAAGTCCGTTTTGTTTTAACCAGATAGCCCTAATAATTTTAAGCTGCTTCTGCGCTCTTCAAAAACTTGGGCAAATATTTCTTTAAGAATTCAGGACGAATTCGTTTAAGTTCAATTCTTGGTATCTTTGATAGAAGTTCCCAACCTAAATCAAGTGTATATTCTATTGCACGATCTTCATCTTCGCCTTGTTGAATATATCTTTGCTCAAACTCATCTGCGAATCTGAAATAAATTTTATCCAAATCACTTAAAGCTGCCTCTCCAAGTATAACCTGAAGTTCACGTGCTTCTATCCCTCTGGCATAAGCTGCAAATAACTGGTTAAAAATGTCACTATGGTCTTCTCTTGTCTTTCCTTCGCCAATTCCTTTATCTTTTAATCGTGACAGAGATTGTAATACATCCACAGGCGGATAAATTCCTTTTCTATGTAAAGCTCTACTTAAAACAATTTGACCTTCTGTAATATATCCTGTTAAGTCAGGAATTGGATGAGTTTTATCATCTTCAGGCATAGTTAACACAGGAATTTGTGTAATAGAACCCTTTTTCCCTTTAATTCGTCCTGCTCTTTCATAAATTGTAGCTAAATCTGTATAAAGGTAACCTGGATAACCTCTTCTACCAGGGATTTCTTTTCTTGCAGCAGAAACTTCTCTCAAAGCCTCACAATAATTTGTCATATCAGTGAGAATAACAAGCACATGCATATCTAAGTCAAAAGCTAAGTATTCAGCCACAGTTAAAGCCATTCGTGGTGTAGCAATTCGTTCAATAGCAGGGTCATCAGCAAGATTTATAAAAAGGACAGTCCGCTCTAATGCACCTGTTCTTCTAAAATCTTCAATAAAAAAATTTGCTTCACCAAAAGTGATACCCATAGCTGCAAAAACAACTGCAAATTTCTCTTCTTTACCCAGGACCTTTGCCTGCCTTGCAATTTGTGCTGCCATTTGATTATGAGGAAGCCCTGAACCTGAAAATATTGGCAATTTCTGACCCCTTACAAGCGTATTTAATCCATCAATTGTGGAAAAACCTGTTTGTATAAATTCTGATGGATAATCCCTTGCATAAGGATTAATTGGAGCACCATTAATGTCTCTTTTGTCATCAGGAATAATCTGAGGTCCACCATCAATTGGTCTTCCCTGTCCATCAAATACTCTACCAAGAATATCTTGTGAAACACCTATTTCAACTCCTTTCCCAAGAAATCTAACTTTTGCAGAAGAGATATCAAGACCACGTGGTTCCTGAAAAAGTTGGACCAAAGCTTTGTCGTAATGGACCTCTAATACCCTCCCATTTCTGAGCTCACCTGTTGGTAATTCAATTTCTACAAGTTCTTCATATTTTGCACCTTCAACATTCTCAACAAGCATTAAAGGTCCTACTATCTCTGAAACAGTATAATATTCTCTAAGCATTGCTACTCTCCTTTTCTAATTGTTCAAAGCTTTTTTCTATTTCATTTTTAATTTTATCTATTTCATCCAAGTTTTTTTCATCAATAAATTTTGCTTGAGCAATTTTTTCTCTTATAGGCAATTTACTTATATCAATTATTGAAATTTTATTTTGCAAAGCCTTTGTAGCAAGATGATGAAAATAAAGTATTAAATCTATCATTTTAAACTGTTTTTTAAAAGAAGTAAATGTATCAACAGGATGAAATGCATTTTGATGGAGGAAATCTTCACGAATAGAGCGTGCGGTTTCCATTATTAATCTATTTTCTGGAGAGAGTGCATCAAGCCCAACAAGTCGCACAATCTCTTCCAGTTCAGCTTCTTCTTGTAAAATTTTCATTGCTTCCTGAATCATATCTTTCCATTCCTCACCAATTTGCTGTTTATAATACTCATCAAAGTTATCACTGTAAAGTGTATAACTTGTAAGCCAATTTATAGCAGGGAAATGTCTTCTATATGCAAGTTTATCTTCAAGTGACCAAAATACTTTAACAACGCGTAATGTAGATTGAACGACAGGGTCAGACAAGTCACCACCTGGTGGGGAGACAGCGCCAATAATTGTAAGAGCCCCATCTCTCTGATCTTTGCCTAAGCACTCAACTCTACCAGCTCGTTCATAAAATTCAGCGATTCTTCTTCCAAGATAAGCAGGATACCCCTCTTCACCAGGCATCTCTTCAAGTCGTCCTGACATTTCACGCATTGCTTCAGCCCATCTGGAAGTTGAGTCTGCCATAACAGCAACACTATAACCCATATCTCTGAAATATTCAGCGATAGTCACACCTGTATAAACAGAAGCTTCCCTTGCAGCAACAGGCATATTAGATGTATTTGCAATAAGCACTGTTCGTTTCATTAAAGGTTCACCTGAACGAGGATCTTTAAGTTCTGGGAATTCCATTAATACATCTGTCATTTCATTGCCACGTTCTCCACATCCAATGTATACAACAATATCAGCATCAGCCCATTTTGCAAGCTGATGTTGAATAACAGTTTTACCACTTCCAAAAGGTCCAGGCACACAGGCTGTTCCTCCTTTTGCTACAGGAAAAAATGCATCAATAACTCTTTGACCTGTAATTAGCGGTATAACCGGTGGTTTCTTACTTTTGTAAGGACGTTGTTGACGAACAGGCCATTTCTGTATCATAGTAATATTATGTCTCTTCCCATCTTCGCTCTCTATTATTGCAATAGTATCATTTATTGTAAACTCCCCTTCTCTTATATCTTTCAAATTTCCTTTAATCCCTATCGGCACCATAATCTTATGTGTTATTAAAACAGTTTCCTCAACTTCACCAATGATATCACCTTCAATAACATAATCACCTTTTGATTTTAACGCTTTAAATTTCCATTTTTTGTCTGGGTCTAATGCTGATACCTTTATACCTCGTGTTATAGTATCACCTGCAATCTCCATTATTTTATTTAATGGCCTTTGAATTCCATCAAATATTGATTCAATAAGGCCTGGACCAAGTTCCACAGATAGAGGCTCTCCAGTTGAAATTACTGGGTCTCCAACACCTAACCCTGCTGTCTCTTCATACACTTGAATCGCAGCCTTATCCTCACGCAATTCTACAATCTCTCCAATAAGACGCTGTTCACCCACTTCAACTACATCATACATTTTGGCATTTTCAATATTCTCTGCCACAACCAGCGGCCCAGCCACTTTTATTATCTTTCCTCCTTTCATTTACTCCTCCTCCATTTTAATTCATTCTTTAAATATATCAATGCCTATAGCTTTTTCTATTAAACCTTTTAATCTTTTAATCCCTATGTTCTTAAAATCAATTCCATTTGTAATAGGAGTTATAACAGGCATCTCTTCTTTAAATATAATTCGCTGTGCTTCATAAAATTCTGAAAAATTATCATAATATTGTTCTGTTATAAAAACAATCTTATGTTTATTTTTTAAAAGTATATCTCGCACAATCTCTATCATTTTCTTCTCTTTTGTAAGTTCATCCAAAGGATAAATTTTTAATCCAGCAGCTCTGAATGGCAATATCTCTTTTAAATTACCTACAATTGCAATCTCAGACATAAGTTTCTCTTAACATCTCCTTTATATTATTACTACTTAATTTTATCTTTTTCCCATTTATAATTATCCGTAAATTTTTATACTCTATCTCCTTACCAAATAGGTACCCAAACAATGGTTCTACACCAAAACTTAAAACTTTAGTTATTTTAGCCAAATTTATTAAATAATTATCTTTTTCTATTTCAAACATATTTAAATTGCCATTCTTAAGCCAAGATTCCACTCCTACAACAAGTGTATTATAAAATCCTCTTGTTTTAAATCTTGCTGGCATATCTTCAAGTTTTATATTATATAATTCCTGTAATTCTTTTATTTTTAAAGAACCATTATTAAAATAAAATCTTAAATATATATCAAAATCTTTCTTTAAAATTTTAAATCTTATCAAGTTCTCTATATTGAGTAAATCAATATATTCCTGGAAATAAAATTTTAAATAATCCACTTTGCTTCTTTCTATTTTTCTAAATATTAAAGCAAAATACAATTTATCTATTAAATGTTCAATTTCAGAAGGAAATTTTGTTTCTTTTGCTTTTGAAATATATTCTTCAATAATATCAGCATCTTCACTATCCATAATCTGATATTGATGTTTTTCTATTACATTTTTAATCTCCTCTTCTGAAAGTTTACCAGATATGTTAAATTTTACGGAATATACAGTATCTTCTTCAGATAATAGTTTTGATTTTAAATAATTCTTTAAATTTAAACAATCTTCTTTAAGCAAATAAATATCACTAAGTTCTTTATATCTCTCAATTTTTCTGATTAAATTCGTAATTATTTTATAATTCTCTTTTTTATTCAATTCAATTGACTCCTCAAACTTTTCCGAATAACCAAATTCTGTGATAGATTTATAAACATTCTCCAACGGTGCTTCAGAAATTTGTTCAAAGGTCTGCTGAGGGATCATCTTATTTTCCAATGCTCTAACCTTTCCGACGCCATACGCAATTTTAGTATCGCTTGTAAACTTTATATTTCTAAAATCCATTATTTTTCCTTAAATAAAATTTTAACAACTTTTTCCTCACATTTCTCTCTTGCTTCTTTCATAAGCGATTTTATTGAACAATTGATTCTTATCTTTCCTTGCTTTAATATAACCCCTTTTTCTATATTTGTATGTTCATTAGATATTTTCAAATCTGCATTTTCTCTCAATTTGGCTTTCACTTCTTTATTCAATTCTTCTATAAAAGTAGGAGTAATAATTTCTTTATCTTTTTCTCCAACAATAATCTCTTCGTTCCCGGTTTCTATATATTGAATAAGTTTATTTTTAATAAACTCAATATATTTTTCTTTTGGCATTGTATAAATCATCTCTTCTGCTTTTTCAAATACTTGCTCAATTATTTTCTGCTTTTCGTTAAGAATTTCCTTACGGAGTTCCAATTCAGCAATTTGCACTGTTCTTGCTTTCAAGTTTTCACTTGCTCTATCAATTCTTTCTTTTTCTGTTATTTCTTTCTTTTTCAGTTCTTTTTCTTTCTCAGAAATTATCTTTTTGGCTTCTTCTGTATAAGAATTAATTATCTGTTTAACCTTTTGTTCAGCATCACTTATTATCTTTTTTACAATATCTTCAATTGCCATAGAGTTACCCCACCAATTAAATTTTTATTCCAAACCATACGAGGAAAAATGATACAAGCAATCCGAGGACAGCATAAAACTCAACGAAGACACCCATAACGAGCGCTTTTCCGACATCACCTGGCTGTTTTGCAGCCATTTCAATACCAGCAGCACAAACTTTACCTTGATGAATAGCTGAAACCAGCCCAGCGAACCCAATAGGAGCAGCAGCTGCAAAAACATTCAAACCCTGCGAAATTGTAAGAGCAGGCAGATTTCCTGTAAGTATCCCTAATTTCATTATAACTAAAAACCCTATTACAAACCCATATATTCCTTGAGTTCCAGGCAATGCAATAAGCATAAGATATTTTCCAAAATTTTTAGGATCTTCACTCATAACACCAGCAGCCACTTGGCCTGCTAAACCAATTCCTACAGCAGAACCAATGCCTGCCATAACAACTGAAGTAAATATTCCCAAACCTGCAATAAACAAACCTGTTGTCATATTAGTTTCCTCCTTTTTTATATTTTTAAGTTTTAGGTTAGAACCTAAACTAAATCCACATATTTAAATGTTTGCTTAAATGGTTTAAACTCTGTCCCTGACCCTTCATAAAATTTCCCAAAATATTCTACAAATTGTAATCTTGTTGTATGTATAAATCCACCGAGCGAATTTATTACAATATTAAATATATGACCAAATACAAGCACAATTAATCCAAAAAGAATTCCAATTGGTATACCAATATAAGGAATTGAGACGATCATTTGATAAAGAATACCAACTACAACATTTATTACAAGTGCGATTACACCTGTTGAAAGCGCAAGTGCAAATAAACGGGAATAAGATAAAACATCACCAAAGATTCCTGTAATTCCATATAATGAATAAGCTCCTTTTAAAAGTCGCACTATAATATTTCCACTTCTATCTGAAAATATAAGAATAATTAAGGCTCCTGTAAGTGGTAATGCCCAAAGTAATTTATATTTTAATATAACTGCTGAAAGAATTCCTGTAACAATCAAGAACCAGGCAAATGGAGAGGTAAAAGCCTCATAATAATTACGATGCTTTATAAGCATCACAAATTTAATAATTATACCTGTAAGTACTTGAATAACACCCAACGCAAGTGTAGTAACAAAAAGTGCAAGTGGGTCTTTTAATGGCTCTAATATTACAAGTTTATCTCTTATTCTTTTTATAGCTTTAAAAGTCTCTGGTAATTTATCAAAATCAATACCAAACCATCCACCTGTAATAGCACCAACAAGTACAGTAACTGCACCAGAAATTATAAGAGTCTTCATTAATTTTTGTGTGCCTTCCCCATCTTTTATCTTTTTTAAGATAATATAGCTCAATAAAAGTAAAACTAATCCATATCCAGCATCTGTAAGACATATTGCAAAGAAAAGAGCGAAAAATGGTGCCAGCAACGGCGTGGGATCAGGTTCACCTTTTCCAGGCACACCAAATAATTTCGTTACCATCTCAAATGGTGATATAAGAGCTGGATTCTTTAGTGCCACCGGCGGAACTTCACCTTCCTCTGGCGGACTTATATTAATATGTATCTCTTTATATTTCCTGTTCAATTCCATTAAATTAGTAATATCTTTTTCTCTTAACCAACCTTTTAGTAAAAAAGTTGTTTCAGTTGACAGAAATTGTTTCTTAATCCCTTCTCTTTGATATATTGTGCTCCAATAATCAATACATACTAATATCTTCTCATATTCACTTACATATTTACTTAATTCTTCCTCTATTTCTTTAATCCTTTCTTCTGTTTTTTTAATCTCATCTTTATAAAATGCAATTGTTTTATGTATGGTCCCTTTAATATCACTAAAATCCATTATATTTACTGAAAAACACTTTAAGATTTCATTTATTCTATCTTCCTTCTCTTTATCATACATTAATGCAAAATAAACATACTCTTTTGTGGAATTTATTTCATTCAATGCATATAAATTTAAAGAATCAATCTCTTTTTTGAATTTAAAGAACTCTCTGGCACTTATTATACCAAATAAAGTTTTAACATTTTCAAATTTTAATTCCTCGAACTCAATCTTTATCTTCTGCCAAGGAAGTAATTCATTAATACGAGACCTTAAATATTCATTTTTACTATTTATCTGCTGAATCTCCTGATTAAATTTTTTCACATTTTCAATAATATTATAGTTAAAATTTCTTGCAATTTTTAAGTACTCATTTGCAGTATATTGAAACTTCTTACTACTAACCTTTGGTTGTTTATTCTCTTTTTTCTGCTTAAATTTGGAAAGAAATTCTGCAGTAAAATTTAAATCATCAATAAGTTTATTTATTTCCTGAAGTTTTTGTTGGATTTTTTCAATTTCTCCTGAATAATCTTTGATAATCTCCTCTTCTACTTCTTCTCTTCCTATTTCAGAAATTTCTATAATTCCGAGTTTATGTAAATCATCAATTAACTTCTCTTTAATTGGGTTGTACCCTAAAATAGCAACTTTAAACATCCTTGAAACAGCCACAGGCTATACCTCTTTCTAAAGCGAGATAATATAGTTATAAATATATTTTACAGCTTTGTCAAAATCTTTTTGAATATGGGATGTTATCTTCTCAATCTCTTTTTTAGCTTTCACTTTAAGATTTTCAATTTCTTTTTGTGCAGCTTCTTCTGCAAGCTTTCTTTTCCTTTCTTCATATTGGCGAAGATTTTTTTTAAATTCATTCTCCATTTTTTCACATTTTATGTGTGCCTCTTTAATAATTTCCCTTCCTTTTAAATTAGCATCCTCTATTATTTTCTTTGCCTTTGCTTCTGCTTGTTTTATTAATTTTACATTTTCAACAAACATTATCATTCTCCTAAGTTAAAAAACAAATAAAAAATTATTAAATTAAACTTAGGATGTCAAGGAAATTTGGTAAATTTTTTAGAATTTAACAAGCACAATTGTGTAAGATGCTATAGCATTCTCAAATAACACCCCTTCTGTTCGTTTACCTTTTAAATTTATTCTCTCTTTTTCAATACCAATTAATTTGCTTAATTTCTTTCTTATTTTTTCTTTATATTCACTTATCTTAGGTTCATCCCCGATTATTACTGAATCAATATTAACAATCTTGCAGTCTTTTTTAGCTATAAGAGAAATTACTTCTTTTAAAAGTTCAGTGCTTCTTATATCTTTAAATTTCTCATCATAGTCAGGGAAAAGCATTCCAATATCATCCATACCAGTTGCACCAAGTAAGGCATCTATAATTGAATGTATTAAAACATCACCATCAGAATGTGCTAAAAATCCTTTATTATATGGAATCTCTATTCCACCTAAAAAAAGTTTCCTGCCTTTTACTAATTTATGAATATCAAATCCTGTCCCAATTCTAAACTCTCTTTTATTGTTTGATAATAAATCTAAATCTTTCATATATGTAATTTTAATATTTTCAGGTGTACCTTCAACTATTTTAATTTTCTTGCCATAGTATTCCACAAGTCCAGCATCATCCGTAGTATAAAAGTTATTTTTATATGCATTTTGATAGGCATTAAAAATAAGTGAAAATTTGAAAATCTGTGGCGTCTGAACAAGCGCAATCTCTTCGCGTGGTAAAGTTTCTTTTATAAATTTATCTTTTGTAATTTTTTTTACTGTATCCTTTGCAAAAATTACAGGCACAGCAGAGTTATACTTCAATGCAGTTTCATATATTCTTTTTATTAAATCAGTAGTAACATTTATCCTTGCACCATCGTGAATCCCGACAAAAAATTCTTTATTTGAATAATTTTCATTAAGCCATAAGAGTGCATTATATACAGAATCCTGTCTTTCTTTTCCACCAGGAATTATTGCTTTTATTTTTGTAAAATTATATCTTTTTACAATTTCATTAAATAGATGAATCTCTTCTTCCTTTGATACTAATATAACTTCATTAACTACATTACATTTCTGGATAGTTTCAAGTGTAAAATATATAAGTGGCTTTGAATCAATCTCATAAAGGAGTTTATTTTTTTTAAATCCAAATCTTTTTCCTGAACCAGCTGCTACCACAACAAATATTAATCGCATTCTTTTTTATTTCCTTTCAAAATACTTAATCCCGGTTTTTTGTTCGGCATTTTTTATCATATTTTTTGCAATTTCATTTGCTTTATAAAAAACATCATCTGTATTAATCTTTATAAGATTTCCTTTATCAACAATAATTTCGCCCTGAACAATGGTATACTCAGCAATCTGTGAATTTCCGGAGAAAAGGATAGCAGAAGCTGGGTCGTGCAATGCTCCAGCATATGCAATATTATTCAAATTAAATATAGCAATATCAGCAGCTTTACCTTTTTCAATTGAGCCTATCTCATTCCAGCCTAAAATTTGTGCCCCTTGTTTTGTTGCCATTTTCAAAACCTTATAGGCTGGCATTGAATCGACACCTGTTTTTATTCTATGTATAAGCAAAGCCTGCCTCATTTCTGCAAGCATATTTGATGAATCATTTGAGGCACTACCATCAACAGCTATTCCTACACGCACATTATTTTCAAGCATTTTTGCAATAGGCGCAATACCTGAACCCAGCCTTAAATTAGAGATAGGACAATGAGCTACTCCTGTTTTTGTCTCTGCCATAATCTTTATCTCATTCTCATTAAGATAAATACAATGTGCATACCAAAAATTTTCACCCAACCAGCCAACTTCTTCCATATATTCAACAGGCCTCTTCCCATAAGTATTTATGCAATATTCTTCTTCATCAATGGTTTCTGCTATATGTGCATGACATCTTATATTATACTTTTTTGCAAATTCCGCAGTTTGTTTTAAAAGTTCAGTTGTTACAGAAAATGGTGAGCAGGGAGCAACTCCAATTTTAAGCATTGAATATCTCGCTGTATTATGATACTTTTTAATAAGCCGTTCGCAATCTTTCATTATTTCATCTTCAGTTTGAACAATATCATCTGGTGGTAATCCACCTTTAGATTTACCACGATTCATACTTCCCCTTGTAGGTATAAATCTTATTCCAATCTCCTGTGCAGCTTTTATTTCATAATCAATTAGATCTTTTGGCTGATTTTTTGGAAAAACATAAAAATGGTCTGTTGTTGTTGTGCATCCTGTAAGTAAAAGTTCAGCCATTCCAACAAGTGCTGAAACATATACAGCCTCTGGTGTAAGCTCTCGCCATATTTCATATAAATTCACAAGCCAGTCAAAAAGCTTAACATCCTGTATTGTAGGGATATTTCTGGTAAGAGTTTGATATAAATGATGATGAGTATTTACAAACCCAGGATATACTACCATACCAGATGCATTAATTACCTTATCTGCTCTGTAATCAAGACTTTTTCCAACATCTTGTATCTTATTACCCTCAATATATATGTCCCCATTCTTAATCTCAGTAAGATTATCATCCATTGTAACAATCACTTCTGCATTCTTAATCAAAATTGTTCCCATATTTATTCTACTTTACTTAAGAAAGTAGTGTAAAAAATGTGCCTTTCGCTATTTCTTTATGATTAAATATCGTTAATCTTCTAAATGGTGGATTGATATTTCTAAGAATTATATCACTACCTCTCTGATAGTCTATTTCATAACCTATCTTTTTTGTAATAATTTAGATTTTCTAAAAATATAATGCATTTTTTTATTCAAATGTCAAGAAAACAGTAAAGAGTGTTGAAAAAATATTTTATAATTGTTTTTATATCAAAAATTATATAAAAT
>CAZSCZ010000040.1:0-15063 GCA_964605455.1 uncultured Spirochaetia bacterium | reverse complement strand
ACCGGGCTTGAGATAACTCATCCCAGGTGCAACGACCAGCCGCTCTTCCTGGCAATTGTTCAACTACTAATATTCTTCTTATCATTGTCAGAAAAGATAATCACCGCTGAAATAAAAAAATAATTGATATTATTTTCATAGTCATTTTTAATTTTTTTAAGCAACTTTTTACATATTTTCACCCAAATTTTGCTTTTCAGTAATGATATATTTAATGAATGAAAGAAAGTTTTGAAATTTTAGCGATTTTGAGCAAATGTAGTGCCAAATTGATGGAAGCTAAAAATTTTCGTCATTAACATCTGAAGCGTCATTATCTAAAAATATAGGTATAAGTTTACGATAAATAAGGATAGTAAAGTCTCTGCATTAGTCAGGCTGAATGGTTTATTTAGTTCACGCTGAAGCCTGTCATATTTTCTTATGCACATTTAGAAAATCCACAGACAGGGCATAAGCTACAACCTTCTCCTATAACCATAGTGCTTCCACATTCAGGACATATTAAGGGATTTTTTTCGTTAATATCAGAGAATTTTTTAGCCTCCTTTTTCAAGCCTGCTACATCTTGAAGAAATTTATCAACATCCATATTATTTATTTTTAACGAAGCTACTCTTCGTTCTTTTTTTAATTGTTGGGGTTCTGATTTTTTTATGCCTTTAAGATAAGTTTCAAGTGCAATACCTATTGCATCTGGACAGGACAAAACCAACCCTTCTTTCATTCTAAAAGGATTTGGACATCTTATACCTCTCAATTCTTTTATTACAGACCCCACCTCTATACCTGACCGCAACGATAATGAAATAAGTCTGGCAATTGCTTCTGTTTGTGAAGCAGGACAACCACCAGATTTACCTAACTGTGCAAACACTTCACATAATCCATATTCATCTTCATTAACAGTTACATACATATTCCCACAACCTGTTTGAACTCTTACTGTTACTCCTTTGGTATATAATGGTCTCTTTCGCGGTGAAAGTTTACCTGTTGTATCGCGCTTTTCCTCTTCTTCACCAGCATTTAAAACTTGCAATTCTCTACTCCTATCTCTATAAACTGTTATTCCTTTACAATTAAGTTGATATGCAAGCAGATATGCCTTTTTAATATCATCTACTGTAGCCTCAGACGGAAAATTAATTGTCTTACTCACAGCATTATCAGTATACTTTTGAAATGCTGCCTGAATTTTAATATGCCATTCAGCAGATATATCCATTGATGTAACAAATATTTTTTTTACATCGTCAGGAATGGAACTTATACCTTTTATTGAACCTTTTTGAATAACTTCTGTTATTAATTCTTTTGAATAGAATTTCTTTTCTTTTGCAATTTTTTCAAATAGTGGATGGATTTCTTGAAATTCACCAATTGAAATTTTGCGTAGATATCCTAAAGCAAATAAAGGTTCAATTCCAGATGAGGTGCCTGCGATTATAGAGATTGAACCGGTTGGTGCAATAGTTGTAATTGTGGCATTTCGCATTTTTATATTCTTTTTTCCCCAAATAGAACCTTCCCAATTTGGAAATGTTCCTCTTTTTTCTGCAATTTCAGCAGACTTTTCTCTACCTTTTTCTGAAATAAATTTCATTACTTTTTCTGCAAGATTCAATGCTTCTTTGCTATTATATTTTATATTAAGTTTAATAAGCATATCAGCCCAACCCATAACACCTAACCCAATCTTTCTATTACCAAAAGTCTTCTCCTTTATTTCTGGAATTGGATATTTATTCATATCAATCACATTATCTAAAAACCAAACAGCATTTTTTACAGTTTTTTCCAGTTTTTCCCAGTTTATTTTTCCATCTTCCACCATATTTGAAAGATTAATTGAACCAAGATTGCAGGATTCATATGGCAAAAGAGGCTGTTCCCCACAGGGATTTGTGCTTTCTATTTCTCCAATATTTGGAGTGGGATTAGCAGCATTTATCTTATCAATAAAGATCATTCCTGGCTCACCATTTTTCCAAGCTTGGTAGGCTATTTTATCAAACACCTCTTTTGTACTTAGCTTCTTTACGATTTTATTATTACGAGGATTGACCAATTCATAATCATTTCCCTTTTGAAATGCTTCAATAAATTTATCTGTTACAGCAACAGAAATATTAAAATTAGGTAATTCGCCCTCTTTATCTTTAGAAGTAATAAATTCCATAATATCCGGGTGGTCAATTCTTAAAATACCCATATTTGCTCCCCGTCTTTTACCACCTTGTTTTATTACCTCAGTTGCAGAATCAAAAACTTTAATAAACGAGACAGGTCCAGATGCTACTCCACCTGTTACATGGACAAAATCATTTTTTGGTCTTATTTTAGAAAATGAAAAACCTGTTCCACCACCTGATTTGTGAATCAAAGCTGTATGTCTGAGAGTAGTAAATATAGAGTCCATAGAATCATCAATTGGGAGAACAAAACAGGCTGAAAGTTGTTGGAGTGGAAGTCCAGCATTCATTAAAGTTGGTGAATTAGGAAGAAAATCAAGAGAAGTCATTAATTTATAAAAAACTTTATATGCAATTTCAGGGTCAGAATTATAAATTTTTTCTGCCTCAGCTATATTTCTTGCTACACGCTCAAACATTTGTTCAGGTGTCTCAGTAATTTTATCACCTTTTCTTGTAAGATACCTTGCTTCCAATACTCGCAAAGCAGTAGATGTTAAATGAAGTTTCATATACTATCTCCTGTGATATTATTTTCCAAACAAAGGATATATCGCACACCATTTAGTTATAACAACAATATACAAAATATAATTTTTGGTTTCAATATTTAAATCACAATTTTTAATACTTCATCAATTGTATCAACAAAATGAAATTTAATTTTTTCTTTTACATTTGTTGGTATATCTTCAAGGTCTTTGCAATTATGTTTAGGCAAGATAACATTTTTGATGCCAGATTCTTTAGCAGCAAGCACCTTTTCTTTTATACCACCCACTGGAAGTATTTTCCCTCTTAATGTAATTTCACCTGTCATTGCAAAATCGCTTTTTACTTTTTTATTTATAAGAAGAGAATACAATGCTGTTACAAGTGTAATACCTGCAGAAGGACCATCTTTTGGAGTAGCGCCTTCAGGCACATGGATATGGAAATTACTCTCTTCAAAAATTTTGCAATTTATTTTATATTTGTTACAATTTGAATGAAGATAGCTCAATGCTATCTTAGCTGATTCCTTCATTACATCGCCAAGTTGACCTGTAAGTTTTAATTCTCCTTTACCTTTCATTTTTGTAGCTTCAATAAATAATATACTTCCACCAACCTGTGTCCATGCAAGTCCAGTAGCAATTCCAGGGGTTGTAATTCGTTCTGCAACTTCTGCAAAAAATTTTTTCGGACCAAGAAAAGATGATAAATTTTCACTCGTTATTTTCTTAGGATACTTCTTTTTTTCCACAATTTTTCGGGCAATTTTTCTACATATATTACCTATCTCCCTTTCTAAATTCCGCACTCCAGCTTCATGGGTATAATCACGAATAATAGTTCTTATAGCATCAATTGAAAATTTTATTTTTTTACCTGAAATTCCGTTCTCGTCAAGTTGTCTTGGAATAAGATATTTTTTCGCAATTTGGACTTTATCCTCAAGTGTATATCCGGGCAACCTTAAAATCTCCATTCTATCAAGTAAAGCAGGCGGAATAGTATCAAGAATATTAGCAGTAGTGATAAAGAAAACTTTTGACAAATCAAAAGGGACATCAAGATAATGGTCAACAAAGCTATTATTTTGTTGAGGGTCCAAAACTTCTAACAAAGCAGCAGATGGGTCACCTCTAAAATCTGCACCGATTTTATCTATCTCATCAAGCATAAATACAGGATTGTCTGAGCCAGCATTCTTCATACCTTGAATAATTCTTCCGGGAAGCGCTCCAACATAAGTCCTCCTGTGTCCACGTATCTCTGATTCATCTCTTACACCGCCAAGTGAAATTCTTACAAATTTCCTGCCCATTGCCCTGGCAATTGACTGCCCAAGTGAAGTCTTCCCTACCCCAGGTGGCCCAACAAAACATAATATCGGTCCTTTTAATTCACTCTTTAACTTCCTAACTGAAAGATACTCAATAATCCTTTCTTTTACTTTTTCTAAATTATAATGGTCATCATTTAAAACTTTTTCAACTCTCTTAATCTCTAAATTATCCTTTGTAGAAATAGACCAAGGAAGGTCAATAAGCCATTCTATATATGTTCTAACAACAGTATATTCAGCAAAACCTGGCTGCATTCTTGACATCCTATCAAGCTCTTTTAAAGCAATTTTTTCAACATTCTCAGGCATCTTCCTATTTTTTATCTTTTCACGCAACTCATTTATTTCAGCTGTAACCTCATCTGTTTCACCTAACTCTTTTCTAATGGCTTCTAATTCTTGACGCAAGAAAAATTCCCTCTGTTTCTTGTCCAAGTCAGACTTTACTTTGGTCTGAATCTTAGAACCAAGTTCAAGAACTTCTAATTCTCTGTTTAAATAGAAAAGAATCTTTTCAAGTCGTTTCTTTACATTTAAAGACTCAAGTATCTCCTGCCTCTCTTGTGTAGAAATATTTAGATTTGAAGCAACTAAATCCGCAAGCTTGCCCGGTTCCTCTATGTTCATAACAATTATCTGTAGCTCCTCACTAAATTGTGGAATATATGTTGCTACTTTTTGAAATAAATTTACAACATTGCGCTTTAATGCATCAAGCTCTATCCCCTCTTTAACAATCTCTTTGGCTACTTCTATTTGTGCCTTTATATAAGGAGTTTCAGAAATATATTTCTTTATCTCAGCTCGCATAAGACCCTGCACAAGAACGCGTAAGTGATTATTAGGTAATCTTATCATTCTTAAAATTTTACACACCGTTCCAAATTTATATAAATCTTCTGAAGTTATCTCTTCCTTCTCACTATCTTCTCTTATCGTTACAGCACAGATAAGCTTGTCAGACATTATAGAATCATCAATAAGCTTTGTAGAACGTTCACTTACTATCATTAATGGTGCTATTTGAAATGGAAAAATTGTAACTTTGCGTAAAGGTAATATTCCTATCTCTTCTGGTATCATACGCCTTGTTTTTTCATTTATAGTCTCAATCTCTTGTTCAATTGAAGATTTGTCTATCTGAACATCACTTAATAATATATTTTTTTCATTCTCCATATTTTTTACTCCTTTTCTATTTCTATTTTTATTTTCTGTTCAGATACAATCCGCTTTAAAAATGGCATAAAAATAAAAAGCATTCCATCTTTATATGTAGCTTTAATATTATCAATGTCAATAGATTTCTCAAAATTTCTTTCAATAGTAATAGTTCTTTCAAATTCACCGTAATTAATTTCTATCTGTTTACATTGAACCCTATCCGGGACAGAATAATCTGGCCTTCTACCTTTAACTATTAATTTCCCATTTTTGTAGGTGATATCAATATCATTCTGTTTTACTCCTGCTATCTCTATTTTAATAATAATTCCTTTAGAAGTTTCATATATATCAGTATTAGGACGCCAATGAGTTTCTGTTATCATTAATAAAGGGTTCTCATTAAAAAAGAAATCAGCAAAAATTTTTCTAACTTCTGCATCAAGCCGATTAAATTCAGTTAATAAACTTTTAAGATGTTTCATAATATTACCCTCCCTATTCAACAGTTACACTTTTTGCTAAATTTCGTGGCTTGTCAACATCACAGCCACGTTTAAGTGCAATATAATAAGCTAAAAGTTGTAAAGGAATTACATTTAAAATAGGCGAAAGAATACTAATAGTTTCTGGAACATAAATTATATCATCTGAGAACTCTTTTATCTTTTTATCACCTTCAGTTGCTATTGTAATAATTATACCTTTTCTGGACTTAACTTCTTGAATGTTACTTAACATTTTAGAATAAATCTCTCCTTTGGTAGCAATACATACTATAGGCACTGTTTTATCTACAAGTGCTATTGGTCCATGCTTGAATTCTCCAGCTTGATAACCTGTGGAATGAATATAAGAAATCTCTTTTAATTTTAATGCACCTTCAAATGCCGTAGGATAATTATAGTTTCTTCCCAGAAAAATAAAGTTATTTTTATTATAATATTTTTCAGCTATCTTTTCAATATATTCTTTTTGTTCAAGTATTTTTTTTATTTTACCAGGTATAGACTTCAGCTCAGCAATATAATTTCTTATCTCTTCATTTTTTAATGCCCATTTTATTTTGCCCATATATAATGCAAAAAGGAAAAGAGAAACAATTTGAGCGACATACGCTTTAGTGGAAGCCACGCCAATTTCAGGACCGGCAAGAATATCAATTACAGCATCAGATTCCCTTGCAATTGTAGATTCCATATTATTGCAGATACCCAGCACTTTAATAAATTTACTTTTCGCTTCTCTCAAGCCTGCAATTGTATCAGCTGTTTCACCTGACTGAGATATTGCTATTAATAATGTATCCCCCTCTATTACTGGATTTCTATATCTAAATTCAGAAGAGATATCTACTTCTGTATGAATACGAGCAAATTCTTCAATCATAAATTTCCCAACCAGACCTGCGTGCCAAGAAGTGCCCGCCGCCTGAATAACTACTCGCCCAAGCTTAACCAAATAATCATTTCCAAGATTAAGCCTATGAAATATAATTTTATCATCGTCTTTTATCCTATGCTTTATGATATTTCCTACAACCTCCGGTTGTTCCATTATCTCTTTAAGCATATAATGCTCATATCCCGCCTTATCTATCTTTTTAGGTCCTACAGCAATATGTTTTGCTTCCTTCTTTATCGTTTCGCCTTCTGAATTTAGAAAAACAATCCTATCTGATTTAAGCACAGCTATCTCATTATCATTAAGATAATATACAGTTTTTGTAAGATTCACAAGCGCAGGAATATCTGATGCAATGAAATTTTCATTATTACCTTCACCTATAATCAACGGACTCCCTCTTCTAACACCTATAAGTGTATCAGGATGGTATTCTGAAAGTATGGCAATAGCAAAACTCCCTTCAAGAACCTTAATCGTTTTAAGCACACATTCCTCAAAATTTCCTCTGTAAAACTTTTCAAGTAAATGAGCAATAATCTCTGTATCAGTATCTGATTGAAAAATATGTCCTTCTTTTATTAAACTTTCCTTTAGCACAGTATAGTTCTCTATAATTCCATTATGAACAACTGCAAATTTTTTATGGCAATCAATATGAGGATGAGCATTAACAGTTATAGGTTCACCATGAGTAGCCCAACGCGTATGGCCTATTCCAATATTCCCACTTACAGGCATTTCTCTTAAAAGCTCATTTAATGCACGAAGCTTTCCAGCTCTTTTACGAACTGTGAGCTCGCCATCTTCTATTACAGCAATCCCTGCACTGTCATACCCGCGATATTCAAGCCTTTCAAGTTCTACAAGTAATACCGAATCTGCTGACTTGTTCCCTATATATCCAACTATCCCACACACCTCTTCCTCCTCTATTAAATTTTTATATAAAAACGCAAAATATTATCTTCTCACTTAATTCCTATCTCTCTATTCATTTTTATTTACTGTTAATACCTATATAAAACTTTTCCACCATATACCAAAAAATATAAAATTCTATAATAATTTATACAAAATATTTTTTCAAGCTTTCTAAAACTGAATTAAGAATCTTTTTATTTTTTGCTTCAATAACTAATCTTACAATAGGTTCTGTATTTGAAACTCTTATATGAAACCAGAAATCATCAAACTCACACCTGATACCATCTTGTTTATTAATTTTTCCAGAAAAGAAATCTTTACTGATTCTACTTAAAATCTTCTTTACAGGAAGATTTTCAATGCTGAACTTTGTTTTAAGCATAACATACGAAGGCAAATCCTTTAATATTAGCGAAATAGGTAATCCGGTTGTTGCTATAAATTCAAGAATAAGTCCTATTCCTACCAAACTGTCCCTTCCATAATTTACTTCAGGAAATATCACTCCACCATTTCCTTCGCCACCTATCACGCTCTTGGTTTGAATCATTTTTTCTGCTACATTTATCTCACCTACAGGTGTTCTATAAACTCTTGCATTAAATCGTTTGGCTATATCTTCTATCATCCTGCTCGTTGAAAGATTTATCACAACTGATTTATTATATCTTTTTTTAAGTTTATAAGTTTTGTCGTAAATTGATAAAATATAATATATAGCAAGTGCAATAGTATGTTCTTCGCTCAAGAAATTTCCATTTTCATCAATAACAGATAGCCTATCAGCATCACTATCCTGTGCAAAGCCTATATCACATTTACCATCTTTTTTTATAAATTTTATAATATCCTTTAAATTTTTTGTATTAGGCTCAGGATTATGGGGAAAATATCCATCAGGAGATGTATATAAAGCTTTAACCTTGCAATTAAGCATTTTCAAGAATTGAGGTGTAATAAACGAACCTGCAGCATTACAACTATCAAGTGCAATTTTAAATCTTTTGCTTTTTATTTTATTAATAAAGTTAAGAGATTTAATAATATGTCTTATATGCATCTCAGTAAGAGCAGGATTATAATATACTTTCTTATATTTATTCCAGGGCACAAGCTTAAATTTATGTGCATTAAGAATCTTCCTAAGATGTTCATTATCATTTTTATTTAAAAGAAGCCCGCGTTTTTTATAGAATTTTAATGCATTCCATTCAATTGGATTATGACTTGCAGAAATAATAATACCACCATCAAAATTTAACTTTCTAACAAGAAATTGAAGAGTAGGAGTAGGAGCTATACCTATATCAATAACTTCGCATCCTGTTGCAAGTAGCCCAGAAATAACAGCATTCTTTACCATATCACCTGTTATTCGGGTATCCCTACCAATTATAATTTTTTTGTTCCCTTTTATATATGTCCCAAATGCCATTGTAAATTTTGTAATTATATCAGGTGTTAAAGATTTTCCTATTATACCTCTAATTCCTGATATGCTTGTTATTAATCTATTCATCAGTTATTTCCCTTATTTACATCCACAAGATTCTCTGATAATAAGTTTAGGTGTTACTTTTACTTTTATATCTTGTGGTAATTCTTTTTCTGTAATCCATTTTAAAAGCAACTCTCCTGCTATTTGCCCCATAAGAAAAGCAGATGGATCTACACTGGTTATAGAAACAGGATAAAATCGTGTAATTTGAATATTATCATATCCCACAACAGAAACTTGCTCCGGAACTTTTATTTTATCTTCAATAAGTGCCTTTATTGCACCTACAGCAAGGGTATCACTACTACAAATTATAGCATCAAAATTAAATCTCTTTTCCTTTATCAAATTCTTTATTATCATATACCCAGATTTAGGTGCTTCTTCAAATTTTCCATTCAAAATAGTATATCTAACTTTACTATTCTCTACAACATTTTTGAACCCTCTTATTCTTTCATTATTTGTTTGATATTTTACGCCACCACCAAGAAATAAAATTTTATTACGATTATGAATTTTTATTAGATGTTGTGTTAATAATTTTGCACCTGTAATATTGTCCGAATATACATCTACTATATGTTTAAACTTAAAATTAACTTTTTGATTAACAATTACAATGGGTAAAGATAATTCATCAATTTTTTTTAATTCTTTATTAGAAAATATATCCCCGATAATTATTGCACCATCAACTCTGTTCTCTCTTACTATTCTTATAAAAGAGCTATTTCTCTCGCTAAAATTAGCCAGAAGAATAGAAAAACTATATTTTTCTACATATTCATCTATCCCCCTGATAGTCTCCTGATAAAACTCACCACCTGGAAATTTTAAATATGGCAACACTAAAGCAATTGAACGATTCATTCTTTTCCTAAGGCTATAAGCAGAAGCATTGGGAACATAGTCCAATTTTTTAGCAATTTCTTTGATTTTCTGTTTTAATTCAACTCTAACAAGTGGACTATCGTTTAAAGCTCGTGAAACTGTTGAAATATCAACCCCAACAATTTTTGCAATATCTTTTAGCGTAGTAATTTTTTATCACCTCGCATAAGTTAAACTTGAAATAAAAATTTATTTTTCTTAATTTTAATGTCAAGCTTTAAGTTGGGGGCTGGTTAATAATTTATCTTTTCTCTTGAAATTCTATTAAAGTTAATAAAGTTGTGCACCGTCCCCACTGAAATATTAAGTTGGGGGCTGGTTAATAATTTATCTTTTCTCTTGAAATTCTATTAAAGTTAATAAAGTTGTGCACCGTCCCCACTGAAATAAAATTCAATTAAAATTAATAAAGTTGTGCACCGTCCCCACTGAAAAAAAGTTGACATTTTTAAGAAAATGGTGTATAATATATTATAGAAGAAAAAGGGTGGTTGGCTCTTTTATATCTGGAAATGATATTTTTATAAGACGAATAAGTTTTTAGGTTATAAGTGTTAAATAATATATTCTTTATTAATAATTTGAGAAACACAGAGTGGAAGAACATTCAAGTTTCAAAAATCTTTATGTTAATCTGTTAGCTTTTTTAGAAAAATTTATTGCAATAGGGGGTGATGCGTAATGAGTATCAGAAAATTGCTTATAATTTTGCTTATATTTCTAAATCACTATATATATGCAACAACTTATTATGTTAAACCAACCGGTAATGATGGTAACTCGGGTCTAAACTGGGCAAATGCCTGGAAAACTATCCAAAAAGCTGCTAATACTATGACCAGCGGTGATACAGTTCTTGTAGCAGCAGGTGTTTATAACAGTGGTGGGGGTACAGCTGACACTTATTCGGCTCGTGTTCTTATCACTAATTCCGGAACTTCATTAGCTCCAATAACTTATAAAGCATTTACAAATGGTGCTATTATTGATGCCTCAGGATTAAATTGTGGAATACATATTTATAAAGCTGATTATATAGTAATAGATGGATTTGAAGTAAGAAATGCAAATAATAATGGTATATGTTTAAATACAAGTGCTAAATACAATACTATAAAAAATTGTATTGTGTATAGCAACAGTATTAATGGGATAAGCATAGGAAGATGTTGGGGGCCAGGTAGTGATTGGGATGCGCGGGGAAATTGTGATAATACGGTTATTAAAAAATGTTCAGTTAATAATAATTTTACAGGTATATTTATATATTGCAGTGCTGGTTGTACAATAGAAAGCAATTTATGCCATAATAATACGGGAAAGGGTGGTATTTCTACCTATGCACGCGGTTCCAGTACTGCTATAAATTATTTACGATATAACATTTGTTATTCTAACAATTATGGAGTGGAACTCAGCTATAAAAACGAGCGTGGGGATCAGAATGACACCATAATTGAAAATTGTGTATTATCTTTTAATACTCTTGATGGAGTATTCGCTGGATGTGCTTATACAAAGGTAAAAAATTGTATAATTTTTAAAAATGGGCGATACGGGCTTCGGGAAGATAGATTGGGATGGCAAGCATGGACAACCGATTTGCAATCAACTTATAATGATGTTTGCAGTAATACTTCTGGTAATTATTTTTCTAATGGTGATGGGCTTTCGCCGGGGATAGGAGATATAAGCTTTGACCCTTTGTTTAAAACTCTTATGACAGGTGTCTGGGATACATCATTTCTGTTAAAATGTAAATATAATAATTCTTATGGTTTAACAGGTGATGCAGTTACAAGTCCTTGTATTGATAATGGCGACCCATCGGTTAGCGTTGCTTTACCAGATTTGCGGTCAGATATTGGTGCTTTAAATATAACAAACACAATTGGTTATCCAGATAAACCTTATAATTTAGGACCATCATATTGCACAAATGGTTCTGTAAGAACAATAACAGTCGTAACACTTAATTTTACATTACACGATGCAGTGGTCCCATCCTCTATGGATAAATTAAGATATCGGGTCCAGTTATCTACAAATGCATCTTTTACATCATTAGTTGTTGATTACACATCATCCTTTGCAGCTATGGGGAATAGGAGTTATATATCTCCCTCACTTCCTTCGGGTTCATATTACTGGCGCGTGATGGCTGAAGATGATAAGCAGGGCACCTATGGAAACAAAAGTGGTTGGTCTTACGCTAATAATGGAAATGTAGCCTTTGTAATTGTAGCAGTTGATGCGCCTGTATTAAGCTGGATAGGCTCAGGAGATTTTACCTCCGCCGGTGTGAGCCCTACAGAGGGCAAAAGTGGTGAAAAGTATGAATTCAGAGTGAGATATACAGATAAAAAAAATAATCCACCAGTAACGCGAGAATTATGGGTTGATTTAAATGATAATGGTAGCTATGAAGATGATGGTGAAAAAATAAGTATGGAAGAAGTTGACCCATCTGATACTATTTATACCAATGGAAAAGACTACAGAAAATCCATTGTTATTAATTATGCAGGTGACGGTATAATAAACTATAAATTTTATTATAATAATGGAACTAAAGATGCAATTGGAGAACCAACAAAAGAGCATCAATTGAAAATAGAAAATCTATCTCAAAGAAGTGTAAGAATAGTGGATAATGTGATCCGTCTAAATAAAAATTCAAAATGTAAAGTAATATTTAAAGTGGACAAACCAACCACAGTTGAAATGAGAGTATATGATATAACAGCTAAATTAGTGAAAGTAATAAAGCAGGATACTGTTTCTGTAGGCACAGAGAACGAAATTTTTTGGGATGGCAAAGATGAGAACGGGAAAAAAGTAGGATATGGTGTATATTTACTCTATTTTAAAGCAGGTGAATTAGAATTAAAAGAAAAGGTAGCTGTGATAAAATGATAGTATATTATGTTTGAAAGGAAAAATATGAAGCCAAAGTTCAACTTTGGTGTTTATTATCAACTTCTTTTTCATCTTGCCTATCAGTTAAAGAATTTAATTAAGAGAAGAATAATAACTTTATTTTTTACAATTCTGCTTTTTTGTTATCCCAGAATTATTTTAGGTTTAGCAGGTGATTTTCTCAAAGTTAATGTTTCTGCTCGGTCTGAGGGAATGGCAGGTGCTTATACTGCTGTAGCTGATGATACATATACTTTATTTCATAATCCAGCAGGTCTCTCCAGACTCCCCGGCAGAAGAATCTCCTGTGCTCATATAGAGCATTATGAAAGTATTAACTATGAAAATTTATGTTACACTCAACCTCTATTTGAAGGTGGTATAGGAGTGGGTATTACTTATCTTTATATACCAAAATTTGACCATTATTTACAAAATGGTGAACGAGTCCCTAATAGCTTAAGTATTAATGCATTAGGTTTTTTCCTGGGATATGGTGATAGACTTTTTGATTTGTTGGATTTAGGAATTAATCTTAAATTTATAAATGAAGAAATAGTAGGTAGCAGAGCAAATCTTTTAGCTTTGGACATTGGAATGTTATTAAAACTAAATGTATGGAATCCTTTCCCCAAACATAGATTAAAAGATAACTTTTCAATTGGTATATCTGCTCAGAATATAGCTAATTTTAGATTAAGTGGGTTCTACGATAAACCACCAGTTTTATTAAAAGGAGGCATAAGTTATTTAATACTGAATAATTTACGATTAGCAACTGATATAAATGCGAATTTATCAGAGGAAAGATTTTATTATAATGTAGGGTTGGAGTATCTGTTTTTAAGAATTATTCCTGTTCGTATTGGATTTAAAATAGGAGAAAAAAATGGATGGTTTAATAGCGGTTTAGGTGTAAATACTTTATTTGGTAAATCTGTTTTTAATATAAATTATTCTTTTTCCGGATTTGGTGAGCTTGGAATTACTCATAGGGTTTCAGTTGAGGTTCAACTGCCAAAAAAGAGAGTCATAAAACCCAGGGTATCAATAAAAATTACACCTAAAATTTTTACACCTGATAATGATGGAGTAAATGATAAAGTAGTTATAATCCCAACTATAAAACAAGGCACTTATTCTGTAAGCAAATGGAAGGTTACAATTACAGATAAGAAAACTGATATTTTATTTAAGGAAATTTCAGGTGTTGGAGAACCACCTGTGAAAATAATATGGGATGGCACTGCATATGACGGTAGGGTTGCAGGTTCTGCTAAGGAATATGTGGTAAGAATGATTGTAGAAGATATTCATAAAAATAAATCAAAAAGTAATAAAGTGCTTGTAAAAACAGGAATTATGATTAAAAAAACAAAAGAAGGCTTTAAAATCCAGCTTAGTAATATAGGATTTGATTATAATAAGGCAATCATAAAAAAGGAATTTTATCCGGTTTTAGAAAAAGTTATAGCAATACTTTCTAAGTTCCCTGACTATAAAATAAGAATAGAAGGTCATACAGATAATATAGGGAGTATGGAATTTAATGATAGATTATCATTAAGACGAGCTCTTAGTGTAAAAAGATTTTTAGTGCAAAGAGGGATAGATGAAAAGAGAATTACTGTTAAAGGATATGGATTCAGGTATCCATTAATGAGCAATGATACAGAAGAAGGTCGGGCAGAAAATAGAAGAGTGGAATTTATAATAATAAAGCCAGATGCAAAAGAGATAAAAAGTAAGGGTAAAAAAGATGCAAAGAATGAATAATATATATAATAAGTTATACTGGTCTTTATTTATAATATTACCTTTGCTTTTATTTTACCCTTTAGAAATTTTTTCTGCTTATACAGATTTACAGGGCGATTATCTTAAAATTGCAGTGCACACTGAATATGGCCATCTTATAAAAGATGATGGTGTACTCCCAGAATATGGTTTTCAGTATCCTGTTGGCACAGAACATTTACAAGAAGGAGTTATGGTAGCTGGATTTTATTTTTGTTATTTTAAAGATTCCAATTTTTATAAATGCCGTAGTTATGAGGACGTAAATAACTGTGGAATTGGAATAAAGCCAGTGAGTCAATATGAATATGAAGATGCTTATGTTGATAGGCTTCGCACTATTGTTCAAAGTACAGAAGGCAGTATAAGTGTAAATTCCCATTTCATTTTATGGAAAGATGTGGGGGAGGAATAGGCGTAACACGACTTATTAG
>CAZSCZ010000039.1:0-15301 GCA_964605455.1 uncultured Spirochaetia bacterium | reverse complement strand
TTTCTATTTCAATTTCAACACAAATATTGCATATCTGTCTGAACTTTTTCACCCCACCCCTTTATTATCAAGCGTGTTGAAAAATTACCCCCATTTTTAAGGAAGCCTTTTATAATAAGTTGTAAAAACAGACCTTTAGGTCTGTTAAATATATTAAATTAACACACCTAAAGGTGTGTTTCTACATTTTTTATCAATATATTACATCTTGTTAATGCATATATAAGATAAAATTTTATTTCGTATAATTTTTGATATAAAAACAATTATAAAATATTTTTTCAACACTCTTACATTTATTATCTGAATTCAGCAATGACGAACAAAAAACCTGTATTTACATAAGTTCTACATACTCACTCTTAAAAACAGGTTGATTAAAACCTCTATAATTTTATTTTATCTGCCTTCAGATAGCATTTTGTCAAAAAATTAATAGCTCCCCCAAAAAATACAAAGATAAAAACAGGACTTCTGTTTTTTAGAAAACTTTGAAGGTGTATTATTATAAAAATTCCACTTGACATTTGATTTTTAGGAATTATATTACTAACCAGTAAGTAAATTACTTAACAGTAAGTATATAAGGAGTTTGTGATATGAAAAAGGAGACAATTAAAAGGCGACGAAAAGAAATTTTTGAGGCTGCCTTGAAAGTTTTTGCTAAAAAGGGGTTTGATAAAACAACTATGGACGAAATTGCTGAACTTATTCATATCTCAAAACCTGCACTGTATCTTTACTTTAAAAGTAAAGATGAACTATTTTTCGCAATGGTTGATGATAGATTAAAAGATGTTGGAAATAGACTTAATGAAATTACTCAAATGAATATAACATCAATTGAAAAATTGAAAAAGTTAATTGCATCTTATATAGATTTCTATAGAGAAAATCTGGATTTCTTTAAAATTGTTCATAACATAAAATCACAGATAGATATTGAAGAGAGAACAAAATTTAAAAAAAGATTTTTTAATAAATACAAAAATTATACTGAAAAGGTTTCAAATCTGATTCAGCAATGTATTGATGAGGGATATTTAAAGAATAATGATAAATATTTTTATACCTTTTCATTGATGGGCATAATTGGGCAAAATATTTTTAGGAGTATTTTGCATAATGCTACCAATTATTTAGAAAATATATCGGAAAAAATTTTTAATCTATTTTTAAAAGGAGCTGGGAAATGAGGCAACAATCTAAAATAATATTCCCTTTATTTGTACTTTTTTTCATCCCATACTCTTTATTTTCTTTAACTTTAAATCTAAAATCTGCAATTGAAATTGGCTTAAAAAATAATAAAGAACTAAAAATTTCCCGTGAAAAAGTAAAATCTGCGAAAGCGAACTTATCAATTGCTCGTTCATCATTTTTCCCGTCAATAGAAGCAAAAGGCAGTTATACATATTTGGGAGTGGTCCCGGAAGCTGAAATGACTGGTATGGGATATACTCCTATGCCAACAGCTACAGACCCTTATAGACATACACATACACTTGAAACTGTAAAGCTAAAAATGGCAAGACAAAACAATTATGAAGCTTCTATCTCATTAACCCAACCCATCTTTATGTGGGGCAGACTGGTAAATAATTATAAATTATCAAAGATTCAACTTGATATCGCGAGAGAAAATTACAGAAAAACAAAATTAAAAGTTATAAAAGATATTAAAAAGGCTTTTTACACTTATTTGCTATCAAAAGAAAATGAAAAATTAATGGAACAAACCTATAATCAACTTAAAGAAAATGTTAAATCTGCAAGTGCAAATTATAAATCTGGAATAATCACAAAATATGATTTTATGGCTATAAGCATACAGCTTGCTAATTTAGAACCATCTGTAATGCAAGCAAAAAATGGTGTGATCCTTGCAAAACAAGCTTTAAAAAATATATTAGGACTTGATACTGATGAATTTGAAGTTGAAAGCGAATTTAAATATAAAAAAGTTAAGTATAAGTTTGAAAAATTGAAAAAGAAATTATTAAACAATAATCCTGATTTAAAAATTTTATCCTTACAAAAAAAGAGCCTGAAAAAACTTATTTCTATTTCTCGTGCTGCAAACAAACCATCTCTTGTGGGTATCTTAAATTACAAATATTCTTATATTTCAGAAGATGAAAAAACTTTTGGAAGTAACGAACCTGAATCTTGGACAGCCATACTCTCTTTAACTATTCCTATCTCGGAATGGTTCCCTTGGAGTAAAACAATCAATGAGATTGATAAATCAAAAGCAAACTATAATCAAATTGATTTAACTTATAGTCAGGTAAAAGAGGCACTATTACTCAATCTTAAACAGATTTATCTTGAATTGGAGACACAATATAATGTGATTGAAAACCAGAAAAAAAACATAGGAAATGCTGAGAAAACATATTTATTTAGAAGAAAACAATATAAAAGTGGACTTATAAGATATACTGAACTAATTGACGCACAAGTAGCATTAACAAAAGCAAAAACAAATTATCTTGAAGCAATTTTTAAATATATTATGGCAAAAGCCAGTCTTGATGAGATTTTAGGAGAGGAAAATCATAATAAATTTTAAAAATGGAGGAAAAATTTAAAATGAGAAAAAGAAAAACTTCTTATTTAAATAGTCAATATAATAATTCACATAAAAAAAGAAAAAAGATATTTATTGTAATTGGAATACTTTTATTTTTAATACTGGCAAGAATTATTATAACTATTACCAGTAAAAATAAAAAAGCAGAAATAAAATTACCAGATATACCTGTTGAAGCATCTATAGCAAAAGTTGATTTAATTAGAGATGTAATTTATTTAACAGAAAGACTTCAGCCTGCATCAGAAGTTCAGGTATTTGCCCCTGTTACTGGATGGCTTGACCATTTATATGTTGAAATAGGCTCAAGAGTTTATAAAAGACAGATTATTGCCACTATTGACAGAAATATAGTTGGCACAGAATATACAAAAGCTATTGTTAAAGCACCAATCTCTGGTGAAGTTGGAAGAATTTTTCTTGATATAGGTGCCACTGTAGCACCCAATATACCAATTATGAGTATAGTTAATTATGACACACTTAAAATTTATGCTAATATACCTGAAAAATATGTATATCGTGTAAAACAAGGTGATGTAGTATTAATCAATGTTGAGTCATTACCAAATGAAGAATTTATTGGAAAAATTAAAAAAATATCATCATCAATTGACCCAATGACTGGAACTTTTCAGGCAAGAATAGATATTCCAAATAGAAAACATAGATTAAAACCAGGCTCCTTTGCTAATATAAAAATTATTGTTGATATGAAGAAAACTGTAATAATACCAAGAGATGCTATTGTAAATTTTGAATCTAAAAATCCGTATGTATTTAAAATTACAAATAACATATCCAGAAAAGTTCACATAACGAAAGGAATTATAGAAGAAGATAAAGTAGAAATAATTAAAGGAGTAAAAGCTGGAGATATTGTTATTGTTACAGGAACTGAGATAGTAAAAGATGGTTCAAAAGTTAAAATTGTTAATGCAAAAGAGATTGGATTAACTAACAAAACAAAACTAAAAGAGGAGAAATAGTATGAATTTACCTGAGTTAGGAGTAAGAAGGCCTGTTCTAACTACAGTTGTATTTATACTTATCCTTGTTTTTGGCATAATAAGTTTAGCAAATTTAGCATTAGATTTGATGCCGGACATATCATTCCCTGCATTAACAATAATAACAACTTATTCTGGCACAGGACCAGAAGAGATAGAATCATCAGTTACAAAAATAATAGAAGATTCTGTATCAACTGTTCCAAAGATTAAGAAAGTTTTATCTAAATCAATGGAAGGGATATCAGTAGTATCACTTGAATTTGAATGGGGCACTGATTTGGATAGTGCAGCAAATGATGTTAGAGATGCTTTAGATTTTATAAAAAAGTTCTTACCAGACGAAGCAGAAAAACCGATTATCTTTAAATTTTCAACTTCTTTAATGCCCATAATAGTTATGGGAGTCAGGGCTAAAGAAAGTTATCCAAAGCTAAGGAAAATAATGGATGATAAAGTGGCTGATGTTTTAAAACAAGTTGATGGAGTTGGAAATATTACAGTTATTGGAGGACTTGAACGACAAATTAAAATTGAACTTAATCAAGCAAAACTTAATGGATATAACTTAACAATAGAGCAGATTATAGGTGCAATAAGGGCAAACAACATTACCCAACCAGGTGGCACAGTTAAAATTGGTAGAAATGAATATATCTTAAGAGTGCCAGGTGAGTATAAAAATATTGAACAAATAAAAAGAGTTATTGTGGGTAATAACAGAGGTATCCCGATTTATCTTGAAAATGTAGCAAATGTAGTAGATGGGTTTAAAGAAGATACAATGATTGTAAGGATGAACAAGACACCAGCATTGATTCTATTGGTACAAAAACAGTCAGGTGCAAACACAGTGGAAGTTTCAAAAAAAATTTTTAAAAAATTAGAAATAATAAAAAAAACTTTGCCATCAGATATAAAAATGAATGTTCTTTATGATGGAGCAGAATTTATTAGAAATTCTATTAATAATTTAAACAGAACTATAATGTGGGGTGGTATCTTTGTTGTACTTATTGTATTTTTATTTTTAATTGATTGGCGTGCAAGTGTTATAATCGCTGTTACTATCCCTTTTTCATTGATTGTTGCTTTTATTGTCCTATACATTATGGGATATACAATTAATATTATGTCTTTATCATCACTTGCTATAGCAATTGGTATGGTTGTTGATAATGGTATTGTTGTTATGGAAAATATATACAGACATCGGTATGAAGAAAAAATGAACCCAAATAAAGCAGCAATTAAAGGAACAAATGAAGTAGCACAAGCTATACTTGCTTCTACTTTAACAACAGTTGCTATATTTATACCTGTATTATTTGTTGGTGGAATAGTAGGAATTATGTTTTCACAATTAGCTATTTCTGTAGTAGTTGTTCTTTCTTCCTCTCTTTTCGTTGCTATGTTTTTATCACCTATGGTAGCATCCCGTCTTTTACATAAAAAGCTAACACAAAATTTCTTTGTAAAAGCGGAAGAGAAGAATCTAATGATACTTGGCAAAGTAAAAAATGTGTATAGAAAAATTTTGGACTGGGCTATTTCGCACAGGAAACAAACTATATTTATTGCTATTGGAATATTTATTTTTTCTCTATTACTTCTTGGGAGCATAGGAAAGGAATTTTTTCCTGAAAGTGACGAAGGATTTATTCAAGGAGATATAGAATTGGAAAGCGGAAGAAGAATAGAAGAAACTTATAAAGTAATGAAAAAAATTGAGGATATAATTGCACAGGAAGTTCCAGAGGCAATTCTTTTTAGTATAAGAATGGGAAAAAGTGCTACAGGCTTTCGTGCTGCAATAGGAAAAGAAGAAGATTCTAATATGGGAGTCTTTATAGTAAAGCTAATTGATAAAAATAAAAGAAAAAGAAGTTCAAAAGAAATTGGTTATCTTTTAACAAAAAGGATTAGAAAAATTCCGGGTATCAAAAAATTAAAGATAGACACTACTGGCGGTGGTCAACAAATGTTCGGAATCTCAAGCAAACCCATATCAATTGAGATTTATGGATACGATTTAGATAAAACAACAAAATTTGCAAGAAAAGTGAAAACTATACTTGAATCAATTAAAGGCACAGCAAATGTAACAATATCAAGAAAATTAGGAAAAGAAGAGGTCCAGATAATTGTAAATAGAGAAAAAGCACAAAAAATGGGATTAACTCTTTATCAAATTTCTGAAGTAATAAAAAATAGTTTTGAAGGCATTACTGTATCGCGGTACAAAGAAGGAGGAGATGAATATGATATATTTTTAAGATTAAGGAAACAAGATAGAAAAAGTATTGACAATGTTAAAAATATAATGATAAGAACACCTATGGGGAAATTAGTATCAATAGCCAGCATAGCAGATTTTATTATTAGAAGAGGGCCAAGAAAAATTACACGGCAAAATAAAGAAAGAATGTTAACTGTGGATTCAGAAATTTATGGAAGAGCTTTATCCAAAATAGTTGCGGATTTTAATAAAAAAATGGAGAATATTATTATCCCCAATGGTGTACACTATAAAATAGCAGGCGCAGTTGAACAACAGCAGGAAACATTTGCAATCTTGTTTCAACTCTTATTTCTGGGAATTATATTAATATATCTGATTATGGCAGGTCAATTTGAATCATTTATTGATCCATTTATTATTATGTTTTCAGTGCCATTTGCTATAGTAGGCGTATTATTGGCTTTGTTCTTTACAGGTGTAACCTTAAATGTTATGTCTTTTGTTGGAATGGTAATGCTTGTAGGAATAGTTGTTAATAATGGAATTGTTCTTGTAGATTATATAAATCAGCTGAGACGAAATTATGGAATGAAACTTATGGAAGCAGTAAAAATAGGATGTGAAAGGAGATTAAGACCAGTATTAATGACAGCTCTAACAACAATATTTGGACTTATGCCTATGGCATTATCAAAAGGAGAAGGAGCAGAGATGTGGGTCCCGCTTGGAGTTTCAGTTATTGGTGGACTCTTTGTTTCAACAATGGTAACACTTGTACTTATACCTACTATTTATATTATAGTTGAGAAAAGAATAAAAAATAATAAAGTATAATAAAAAGATTATTTAAGTAGAGAGGTAAAAAAACTATGAAATATTCAATAGTTATTCCTGTAAATAATGAAGAAGAGAATTTACCTATCTTAATTAATGAAATTAAAGATGTATTACATAAATTAAAAGGAAGAGCTGAAGTCATATTTATAGATGATGGAAGCACAGATAATAGTTTGAATATCTTAAAGCAATACAAAAGAAAATATCAATGGATTAAAATAATAAAATTTGATAAAAAATATGGACAATCAGCTGGTTTTGATGCAGGATTTAAAAATGCAAAAGGGGAAATTATTATAACAATGGATGCTGACTTGCAAAATAGACCTAATGATATTTTTAAATTACTTAAGTATTATCCTAAATATGATGTTATAACGGGAAAACGGGTAAAACGCAAGGACAGTATAATAAAATTAATATCATCCCGTATAGCTAACTATATTAGAAATAAAATTACAGATGAAAATATAGTAGATACAGGATGTTCGCTAAAGGTTTTTAAGGCAGAATTTGTAAAAAAGTTAAAATTATTTAACGGGCTTCACAGATTTTTACCAACGCTCTGCAAAATGGAAGGTGCAAGAGTAATTGAAATTCCCGTTTCTCATAGACCAAGAAAATATGGAAAAACACACTATGGAGTTTTAAACCGAGCATTCAAAGCTTTAATTGATGCTTTGGCTGTCCGATGGATGAAAAAACGATTTTTAAATTATAAAGTTGAAACAAGAATACAATAAAATGGAATTTGTGGGTAGTATCAGGATTTCTTGCACAGAGCTTATTTGCAATGCGATTTTTATTTCAGTGAATCGCATCAGAAAAGCGAAAGGGAAGCTATATACCAATTATATTTTGGTGTTTTAGCTTATTTAGTGATTTATTACTTTTAATATATTCAATATTTTGAATTAAAAACAAGTAGTTGAGTATTTGAATTTAAAATCAATTATACCTTTGATAAAGATTTTAGATAAAAATACAAAAATTTCTTCCCAATCTAATTTTGATATATCACCAAACTTATCAAAAACAACTATCTACCTTGTTATATTTAAAAATAAAATATCCTGACAAATTAAGTATTTTTTCATCAATTTGTTCCAATTTATTTTCTAAATAAGGAAAAAACAAAACAATTGAAATTAGCTTAAAATGCCCCGTCCTTTTATATGGCGGTAGTTTATTATAACATCTTCGCATCTCCTCTGTTTGTAAAACAAAAATATTGAAAATTAAAAGAATAAAGTATATTATATATAATAAAAGGAGAAAGAAAATATTAAAGAAAAGAGAACAAATTTACTATTATGCTTGTGTTTTGATAGATGAATTAATAGGCAGGAAATAGAGAATGGGAAATGATATTATGGTAAATAAAAATCAGATTGAGCAATGGATAAGAGAAGGGACAATTACTAAAGAACAGGCTGACAAGATGCTCAGAGATATTTCTATGTACAGAAAAAAACAAAGCTCTAACAAATTAATTACTGCGCTTTCTACTATTGGTGCAGTCCTAATTGGAATAGGTGTCATTCTGTTTATTGCCTCTAATTGGCAACAAATGCCAAATATTGCAAAAGTATTAGTTCTTTTAGGTAGCACTGCTGGTTCTTATTATAAAGGATATATACTCAAGTACCAAAGACAGACTTTAGTAAAAGTAGGCGCTGCTTTAATATTCTTAGGAGCACTTCTCTTTGGTGCCACTATCTTTTTAATAGCACAGATGTACCATATCAACGCTAACACCCATACTTTGCTTTTAATTTGGCTAATCGGAATTCTTCCCCATGTTTATGCCCTTAAAACTAAACCTATCGCTGGACTGGCTTCTTTGTTATTTTTTATTTGGATTGGTTTATTTGTGTTTAGAAATATGAAATTTGTCTCGAGTGATTTGATCGGTTTACCCGTTTTATATTTAGTCTCGGGCATCTTGCTTTTTGGAATAGGTAAACTACATTATTTATCAGACAATTTGAAAATTATTGGTAGAATATATAAAATTACTGGAATCAAAATAAGCATGTTAGCACTTTTTCTGCTCACATTTAAATTTTTTTCTGGATACTATGGTGAACTTGATCTTTCAAGTCAATTTACAGATGGCGTCATAATCTTTTCTATTCTTGCCATAGTTCTTATGGCTATTAATTTATTTTTTAACCCTGCTAAATCAAAAACCTCAATCCTTGAAGGAGCCATTGGTTTAGGACTATTAGCTCTCGCATTAATATTTTTCTTTTATCCTGCAACAACAAATATCTATGTTGTATTATTTAATCTTATTTTAATGGGGCTTATATTGATACTCCTTGTTATTGGATATAATAGAGAAGATATGAAATTAGTAAACATAGGGATGGTTTATCTTTGGATTTTTCTTATTGTGCGGTATTGTGACTTCTTTTGGGAATTGCTGCCACGCTCTATCTTTTTTATGGCTGGGGGACTTATTTTAACATTAGGTAGCATAGTCCTTGAAAAGAAGCGTAGGCTGTTAAAACAAAAATTCGTGAAATTAAAATGAAGAAAAATAAATTATTTATTTTGATTGGAATTTTCTGGTTAATTATCATTCTTGTATTTATTGGTTTAAAAGAATTTACATTACGAACAGGTAAAAAAGTTTTATTAAAAACAGTACCGATAGATCCGCGAGATTTATTTAGAGGAGATTATGTAATTTTGCGTTATGAAGTTAGTAAATTAGATTTAAATAATATTCCTGCTGATTATACTAATTTTAAAATTGGGGACAGGATTTATGTTGCTTTAAAAATACAAGATGGATATGGAACAGCATCAAAAATCTTTAGGGAGCTTCCAAAGGGTGAAAAATTGTTCATCAAAGGTATAGTAAAAGGTATATATAGCAAGATTTTAAATGTAGAGTATGGAATTGAAAGCTATTTTGTGCCTGAAGGAAAAGGAAAAGAAATAGAAAAGCTTAGGGAATGGAAAAATCTGGCAGTTAAAGTATCAATTGATAGATTTGGTAACGCAATAATTAGCTCATTATTAACAAATAGCAACGAAATCAGTTTTAAATAATTCATCAAAAATATGGAAAAAATTTTAAGTGCGTACTATATATCTTTACTTTTCTATTAAAAGAAAGTACTTAATAATGATTTTCTCATCTTTACCACACAATAAATTTAAGATTGTTCGGAAATTATAATTTAATATATATAAATAATTAAAACATTCCTATCCACAAATTAGGTGATGTTTCATCCACTTTCAGAAGCTGAAGGATGTGTCATAAGAATTTAATTCCCATTAAATTTATAATAACAAGGACTATCTCTAATCTATTGACAAATAAAAAAAAGTGTTTAAATATAAATAAAAAGATTTTGTGCAAAAGGAGGTAAAATTATGGGCAAGGTAATAGGAATAGATTTAGGGACCACAAACTCTGTTGTAGCTGTAATGGAAGGAGGTGAACCTGTTGTTATTGCTAATGCGGAGGGTAGTAGAACTACTCCATCGGTTGTAGCGTTTTCAAAAAATAATGAAAGACTTGTTGGTGGAATAGCGAAGAGACAAGCAATTACGAATCCAGAAAATACAATTTTCTCTATAAAAAGATTTATGGGAAGGAGATATGATGAGGTGCCCGAAGAGATAAAGCTGGTACCTTATAAAGTAGTAAAAGGAGCAAACAATGATGCTCGTGTAGAGGTTATGGGTAAAATTTATTCTCCTCCAGAAATTTCAGCTTTTATTTTACAAAAAATGAAGCAGACAGCAGAAGATTATTTGGGTGAAAAAGTTACAGATGCTGTAATAACAGTTCCAGCTTATTTTAATGATGCTCAAAGACAAGCAACCAAAGATGCTGGAAAAATTGCAGGATTAAATGTTTTAAGAATTATAAATGAACCAACAGCTGCATCTCTGGCATATGGTCTGGATAAAAAGAAAAATGAAAAAATAGCAGTTTATGACCTCGGTGGTGGAACATTTGATATATCTATACTTGAAATAGGTGAAGGCGTATTTGAAGTAAAGTCTACAAATGGAAATACTCATCTTGGTGGTGATGATTTTGACCAAAGAATAATTGACTATGTAGCAGATGAATTTAAGAAACAAGAAGGAATAGATTTAAGAAAAGACCCTATGGCGTTACAAAGACTTAAAGAAGCATGTGAAAAAGCAAAATGTGAACTTTCAACAGTAATGGAAACTGAAATTAATTTACCTTTCATTACAGCAGATTCTACTGGGCCTAAACATCTTACAATGAAATTAACAAGAGCCAAGCTTGAACAACTTATTGGGGACTTGATTGAGTCTACTATTGAACCTTGCAAACAAGCATTAGCTGACGCTAAATTAACTGTTGATGATATAAATGAGGTTATTCTTGTAGGTGGTTCTACGAGGATACCAAAAGTTCAAGAAGTTGTTAAGAACTTCTTTAAGAAGGAACCTCACAAAGGTGTAAATCCTGACGAAGTTGTAGCAATTGGAGCAGCAATTCAAGCTGGAATTATTAAAGGTGAAGTTAAAGATATATTACTTTTGGATGTTACACCTCTATCTCTTGGTGTAGAAACACTTGGTGGCGTAATGACCGTGCTTATCCCAAGAAATACAACAATACCAACAAAGAAAGCAGAAATTTTCTCAACAGCAGCTGATAATCAGACATCTGTAGAAATACATGTATTACAAGGTGAACGCCCAATGGCAAAAGATAATAGAACTCTTGGTAGATTTATTCTTGATGGAATACCACCTGCACCAAGAGGTGTACCACAAATTGAAGTTACTTTTGATATTGATGCTAATGGAATACTTCATGTGTCTGCAAAAGATAAAGCAACAGGAAAAGAACAGAGTATAAGAATAGAATCATCAAGTGGACTTTCAGAACAAGAGATTGAAAAAATGGTTAATGATGCAGAAAAATTTGCAGAAGAGGATAAGAAGAAAAAAGAACTTATAGATGAGAAGAATAAACTTGATAATTTGATTTATGAAACAGAAAAGAATATGAAACATCTTAAAGATAACCTAACAGCTGAAGATGAAAAATTATTAAAAGAAGAAATGAGCAAAGCAAGGGAAGCAGTTAATAAAGGAGATATAACAGAAATAAAATCTGCTTATGAAAGATTAAGTAATTTGTGGTTTCAAATTTCAGAAAAGATTTACAAGAAAACAGGCGCAGCAAGTGGAGCACAAAATACTTCAGCAGGTGGAGCATCTCAAACATCTACAAATGAAGGAACACAGCAACAGGAAAAAAAATCTAAAAAAGATGATGATGATAATGTAGTAGATGCTGATTATAAAGTTGTAGAATAATAAATATCATCCTGTGTCCAGTAGCCGAGCTTTTAGTAACTTTAATGCGTAAAAATGCCGCATCTTTGCGGCATTTTTACTTATATTTAGCTTTTCACTTATTTCTTTATAACTCAACTCTTGGAAATCTCTTAATAATATTATTTCCTTATACTTTTTAGGTAGATTTTTAATAGCATTTTCTAAATCCTCCATTATTTTCTCTTTTACAATTTTATCGTCAATCATCTCTTGGGATTCCTGCTGAGCAAGAATATGAAATTTTTCTTTTAATTTGTCATCTTTTTTATAGTAACCTGCTGCAGCATTTATTACCATTTTGTATAGATATGTTTTTAAATCCGAACGAAACTCAAAATTAGGTAGATAATTGTAAAGTTTAATAAATACTTCCTGTGTTAAATCTTCTGCATCTTCAATTGAACGGAGAAATTTTAAAGCCAATCTAAAGACATACTTATGTGTTCGTTTAACAATCTCATCAAAAGCCTCATTGTCCCCTTCCTGAAATTTCCGAATAAGCTGAGTATTTGTAATTTTTTGTGATTTAGGCATTATGCTTTTACCTATATTTTACCGCAGAAGCACAAATAAATCAATTCACAATTGCAATATCTTTTCTATAAATCATTTTTTTAAAGTGAATTACTTTTATAGTATTGTAAGCAATTTTGCGCGCTTTTTTTATTGACCCAGCAATTGCTGTAACATTTAATACCCTGCCACCATTTGTGCGACAGATATTATTTTGAATAATTGTGCCAGCATGAAAAATCATAACTCTTTTCTCTTTTATATTTCTTAGCCCAGAAATTCTCAATAATTTCTCATATTTTCCAGGATAACCATATGAAGCCAGCACAACAGTTATTGCTGATTTATTGTGCCATTTTATTTTGACTTTATCAAGTCTTTCTTCTATAATTGCTTCAACAACATCAATGAAATCTGTAGCAAGTAATGGAAGTATTACCTGTGTTTCAGGGTCACCAAATCTACAATTAAACTCAAGCACTTTATATCCTTCTTTTGTCTTAATTAAACCTGCATAAAGCACACCTTTATATTTTATTCCTTCCTCTCTTAGTCCTTTTATTATTGGAACAAGAATTCTTTCTTTTATATCTTTTAATTCTCCTTTTGAAATTTTTACAGGTGCAAATGCACCCATCCCACCTGTATTTGGACCTCTGTTATTGTCCATAAGTCGTTTATAATCTCGTGCTGGTGGCATAACTTCTATAGTATTTCCATCTGTAAATGCAAGTACTGTTAACTCATCACCCTCAAGAAACTCTTCTATAAGAATCTTTTCGCCTGCTTTTCCAAATATCTTCTTTTTCATTATCTCATTAATTATATTCTTTGCTTGGGCAAAAGAATTAACAATAAAAACTCCTTTACCTTTAGCAAGTCCATCAGCTTTTATTACTAATGGAAAATTAGAACCTTTTACATAATTAATAGCTTTTTCCAAATCTTTAAATGCTATAAACTTTCCAGTTGGCACATTTTGCTTATTCATCAATTTTTTGGCAAAGGATTTACTTGCTTCAAGCATTGCAGCCTTTTTTATAGGTCCAAATATCTTTAAGCCGTTTCTTTGAAATATATCAACAATTCCAAATGCTAACGGGTCTTCTGGCCCTACAATTGTTATATCAATTTTATTGTTCTTTACAAATTTTACGATTTTATTTATATCCTTTTCAGGATTATATTCAGGGAAACATTCGGCAAGTTCATACATCCCAGCATTTCCAGGTATCGCAAAAATTTGTGTTACTCTTTTGCTTTGAGCAAGCTTCCATACAATAGTATGTTCACGACCACCTGAACCTATTACAAGAACCTTCATTTTTCATTCCTCCTCTTGTGGAAAAATTTTTGATACAGAACTCGTTAAACTTAAAAATTTATTCAAAAAATTGCCTTTTAAACTGCATAGCTTATGGGATTTTAATTTTACCTTTACACAATCGTGAAACAATATAAGGATAAAGTTTATGTTCAACTTTTAACACTCGCTTTTGCAAACTTTCTGGAGTATCATCTTTCTTTACTTTTACTTTTTTCTGAACAATAATAGGTCCTCTATCATATTCTTCATCAACAAAATGAATTGTAACACCTGTAACTTTTTCTCCTGCTTCAATTACTGCTTTATGAACATTAATGCCATACATACCTTTTCCACCGAATTTTGGTAAAAGTGCAGGATGAATATTTAAAATCTTCCATCTGTATCTTTTTACAATTTCATCAGGGACTTTTTTTAAATATCCAGCAAGTAGAATATATTCAACCTGATATTGTTCCAGAAGTTCTAAAATTTTTTTAACATATTTTTCATAAAGATTGAAATCTTTTTCCCGTATCACATAACAATCAATTCCAAAATTTTTTGCTTTTTCAATTGCACCAGCGTGTGAATTACTTGCTATTACAAGCACAATTTTTCCATTAATTCTTCCTTTAAGAATATTTCTCTGAATTGCTTCAAAATTAGTCCCAGAACCTGATACAAATACTGCAAGTTTTTTGGGTTCTAATTTCATTTCTAATTTATATTATATAGTTAAATGCATAAATATTCGTAACAATGTAGATAAGATTGTCACTCCTGCGGACGCAGGAGTCTATAATTACTCATATTGTTTCAATTATAGATTCCCGCTTTCGCGGGAATGACAACATGTGTTGAGAATTGTGCAATTATTTATGCATTTAACTATAAATCCCAACATATATAGTCTTATGTTTTCAAATTTTTGTATATATTATAAAAAAATAAGCATAAGTCAAATAAAAAATAATGCTATTCCAAGATTAATTTACAAATTTATGTAAAATTGCAATTGTAAGGAACAGTGCTGCAGTTTCTTGTTTATTATCTAATTTCTTATATGAATGTTTTATATCTACCCATTAGCCCTTTCCTATTAAATTTTATAAAAGTAATGTATCGTATGAGATAAATATCAGAAAATTTGACTTTTTTTGTAGTTGATATATATTTTTAAAATTAGAAAAAGAAATTTAATTAAAAACTTATTAAAGCTCTATATATTCTATAGTTAAATGCATAAATATTCGTAACAATGTAGATAAGATTGTCACTCCCCTGCATACGCAGGGGCAGGCTCTGCGGACGGAGGAGTCTATAATTACTTATATTGTTTCGATTATAGATTCCCGCTGGAGTTTACCCCCTGCGAAAGCAGGGGCGGGAATGACAACATATGTTAAGAATTGTGCAATTATTTATGCATTTAACTATAA
>CAZSCZ010000038.1:0-15347 GCA_964605455.1 uncultured Spirochaetia bacterium | reverse complement strand
TACCAGTTGAAAGGATAGGCACAATTGGCATAGGATTTATTGGACTCTTTTATGGAGATATACCAGTTGTAAGTTTGGATAATGGTGAGTTAGTAAGTAGTGATAGCACAACAGCAAATGATATGAGTTTTATTTTGTCGTATGGAAGGAATATAAATCAGATATTTACAATAGGAGTAAATCCAAAAGTGATATATCAGAGGATAGAGGAGGAGAGCGCAGTAAGTTTTGGTTTTGATTGTGGTGCTATGAGTAGATTACTGGATGAAAGGTTAAGCATAGGGTTAGTGATGCAAAACATAGGGAGTAAATTAAAATTTGTAGAAGAAGGATACAGTCTGCCATTAGGCATAAAAATAGGGGCAAGTTATAAAGCGATAGATATAATAGAACACAGGATATTGGTAGGAGTAGAATGGGTAAAGGTGAAAGATGAGAAATTAAAGATGAGAGTAGGGGTGGAGTATGGATTTTCTGGTTTGGTATATGTTCGTGGTGGTTATGAGATAGGGAAAGGTGTGAGTAGATTTACAATTGGCGGCGGGATACAAATATCAATGAAGAAGAGTTTAGGGTGGATAAATTATGCATATATGACTCATAATTCTCTGGGAAATACCCATATGATAGGATTAACATTTGGGTTTAACAAGAGATAGGAGAATAATATTTTAAAAAGTGAGCACTTCTTCTGAGGTTTTGTGTCTATTGAAATATAAATAATTTTAAAACACAATTTACTTTTTTGTTGATTTTTTATTTGGAATTGTGTATAATTGATTATATGAAAAAAATTTTTATAATTTTTCTTGTTATTTTTTTAATCATAATAGCTTGCGAACGGAAGCTACCAAATAAGTCATTTGAACTTATAGAAAAGTTTCTTAAATTCCGAAATGAAAATAATTACATTCAGATGTATAATCTTTATTATCATAGGTATTACAAAAGTGTTCCATTTGAAAGTTTTAAATATAGGGAAGACATATATGCTAAGAGGTTTGGCAAGCTCATAAAATATGAGTTAATAAGATGGTCATATAGGAAAAATTTTGCTTGTGGTCCGGGAAGTGGAAAAATGGTTGCTGTGATAGTTCATTGCATTTATACTGGTGGAGAGACAGAAGAAACATTTACATTATTAAATGTAGCCAACAATGAATGGAAAATTTTTGACTATTATCTTAAGCCAATTGTTATAAAAAAATTTGACAACTAATATTTAATAATATATATTAGCCGAGCGTGATAATATTTTAGTTTTCAGAAAAAAAGGGAAAATTATGGAGGCATTAAAGATATTTTCAGGCACAGCAAACGAACCATTAGCCCAGAAAGTGGCTAATGAATTAAAAATTGAGTTAGGTAAAATAATAATTAAAACATTTGCGGATAATGAGATTTTTGTTCAGTTACAGGAAAATGTTCGTGGTAAAGATGTATTTGTAATTCAGCCGACTTGTAATCCAGGTAATTATAACTTGATGGAGCTTCTAATCATTACTGATGCTTTAAAACGTGCTTCAGCACGTAGAATTACATTGGTAGTTCCATATTATGGCTATGCTCGTCAAGACAGGAAAGATAGGCCTCATGTGCCTATAACAGCTAAATTAGTAGCCAATCTTATGGTAGCAGCAGGTGCTAATAGGATACTTACAATGGATTTACATTCTGACCAGATACAAGGGTTTTTTGATATTCCAGTTGATAATCTTTTTGCTGCACCTGTATTTATTGAATATTTCTCAAAAATGGAAAATATTAATGATTTTGTGATTGTTTCACCAGATACTGGTGGAATAGGACGAGCAAGATTTTATGCGCAAAGACTTAAATGTCATCTTGCAATTATTGATAAACGAAGAACAGATACAAATGTATCCGAAGTTATGAATGTTGTAGGAGATGTTAGGGATAGAAATGTAATAATAGTTGATGACATTGTTGATACTGCTGGCACATTATGTAATGCTGCATTTGCTTTAAAGGAAAATGGAGCAAAAGATATTTATGCATGTTGTTCTCATCCTGTTCTTTCAAGTAATGCTTATGAAAAAATTGAAAAATCTGTAATAAAAGAATTGGTTGTATCAGATACAATACCTTTAAGAAATTTAAGTTCTAAAATTAAAATATTAAGTGTAGCTAATATGTTTGCACAGGCTATTTATCATATACATATTGAAAAATCTCTTGGAGAACTGTTTTTGGAATAGAAATTTGCACCTAAAGAACTTAATATAATGAAGGGAGTGAAGTAATATGGAATATCTTGAAATTCAAGCTTTTACAAGAGAAGAGAAAGGGAAAAATAGAGTAAAAAAACTTCGTGCAAATAATTTTATTCCAGCAATAATTTATGGTGGAGAACCTAAGCTTATTAAGCTTACGCTTGCGGATGTTGATAGGCTTTATAATATGCGTCACGAAAATTTTTTGGTTCATCTCAATATTGATAAAAAAGAAAGAAAAGATGCGTTTTTAAAATCAATTCAGTATGACCCTGTTACAAATAAGATTATTCATATTGATTTTGTAGAATTAATAGAAGGGAAATCTATTACTATTAAGATACCAATTGAGCTTAAAGGCACGCCTGAGGGGGTAAAAAAAGGTGGGGTTATTGAACATTTTCTATGGGAAGTTAATATAGAATGTCTTCCCAAAGATATTCCTGAGCATATAGAGGCAGATATTTCACATCTTGAGATAGGTGATTCATTTCATATACAGGATTTAAAGGTCCCTGAGGGGATAAAGATATTAGATAAGATGGATGATGTAATAGTAACAATAGGTTTACCTGCTGGAGTAGGAGCGGAGGAGGAAGAAGTTGCGGAAGCTGTAGAAGAAGCTGGTGTTCCAGCAGAAGAAGCAGCGGCATCTGAGGAAAAGAAGAAAGAACCAAAAAAAGAAGAAGAAAAGAAAAAAGAATAATGAAACTAATTGCCGGGCTGGGAAATCCTGGGAAGGAATACTTATTTACCCGTCATAATGCTGGTTTTATTGCCCTGGATAAAATTGCAGAAAAATATAATATACCTGTAGTTTCTAAATATAAAAAGTCGTTTATTGGAATTGGTAAAATTTTAGGAGAAGATATTATATTAATGAAACCTACTTCCTGGATGAATCTAAGCGGAATACCTGTAAGAAGTGCCTTAGCAAAATGGAGAATTATACCTGAAGATTTAATTGTAATATATGATGATATTGATTTATCACTTGGAAATATAAGAATAAGGAAGCAGGGTTCATCTGGTGGACACAAAGGAGTTGAATCTATTATTCAATCACTTAATAATGATAAATTTGTGCGGATAAGAATTGGTATAAATCCTCCGCCCAAAGGTGTGCCCGCAGAATATTATGTATTAAATAATTTTACCCAGGAAGAATTAAAAGTTCTTAAATTAGTAATTAACAAAATACCTACAATTATTGAAACGATTATAGAATTTTCTGTTGAAAAGGCAATGAATGAATTTAATAGAAGAGAAAGTATTGTATACAATTAAAAAATATTCAATGATAAATAAAGGTGAAAAGATTTTACTTGCAGTCTCTGGTGGATATGATTCAACAGTTCTATGTCTTATTTTGGATAAATTATCAAAAATTTTGGATATTTCATTGGCAATAGCACACCTTAATCATTCTATTCGTGGCAAAGAATCTGATGAGGACGAGAAATTTGTTGTTAATTTAGGGAAAAAATTTAATATTCCTGTAGTTACGGAGAAAATTAATATTCCAGAATTAAAATCAAAGGAGAGAATATTTTCTATAGAAGAGATTGCACGAAGAGAAAGGTATAATTTTCTTAAAAGAACAGCATCTAAGATTAAGGCAGATAAAATTGCAACAGGTCATACAGCTGATGACCAGGTTGAGAATTTTTTTTTATCTGCTTTCAATGGTAGAGGCACATCTGCACTTGCAGGAATTCCACCTGTATATCAAAATATTATAAGACCACTGATTGAATGCACAAGAGAAGAAATTCAGAATTATCTCTCGTCCTGTGGAATAAATGCACATCTTGATTCTTCTAATCTTGATACATCAATACCACGCAATTGGATAAGATATAAACTTCTCCCTTTTATTCAGAAAAATTTTAAACCTGTTAAGTCAAGTATTTTAAAGAGTATGGATATTCTTCGCGAAGAAGACTATTTTTTAAAAAAAATAAGTGAAAAAATTTTTAAAAATACTATATTTAATGTCCGAAGTGTTTATAGAATCATATTTCCATTTAAATTAAGGAATCTTGAAATTGCATTAATCCGAAGAATTTTAAAGGAAGTTTTTGCTGCTTTGGGAAAGGAGAAATATACATATAGTGAAATAAATTTTATGACTGAGAGAATAAGACAAGGTATGCAAAATATTAAGCTTAATGATATAATTTATTTCTATTACAATAATTATACTATATTTACACTTGCAAATGAGTTAAAAACTTATTCATTTAGTATAATGCCGGGAGAGAGGAAAGAAATTTCTTTTTTAAATATAAAGATAATATGTGAGATAGATAACAAGATAGACAAATTTGAGCCTAATGCTATATATTTAAACACTTCTGAAAACAGACCTATTATTATAAGGAGTCGCAAAAAAGGAGATAAGATTCAACTTATGAATACTGATTATTCAATTTCATTAAAAAAATTATTTATAGATTTAAAAATTCCACAATCTTTACGAAAAGTTTTACCTATTATAGAGATAGAAAATGAAATAGCAGGGCTCTATTTAAATATTTTTCCATTAAATTTAAAGAATCGTATTAGTGAAAGATATAAAATATTGGACAAACGAAAAAAATTTGTTAAATTATATTTTGAGGAAATAAAATGAAAACACGAAAAAAGAATTTAGCTTTAATGTTTTTGATTATACTGATTTTTCTGTATATATTTTATCTTATTTCGCAGACTAGGAGGCCGCCGATTGAGGAATTGCCATATAGTAGTTTTCTTTTAAAAGTTCGCAGAGGTGCTGTAGCAGAGGTTACAATTAAAGGTAATGAAATTCATGGGAGGTATAAAAATAAAAAATACTTTCATACGATAATTCCTTATACTGACCCTCAACTTATACGGACACTTGTAAATAACAGGGTAAAAGTTTTTGGTGTAGAAAAAAAAGAAAAAGCTTCTTTTTTTGAAAGCATTTTAAATCTTTTATGGATATTTCTTCCATTGATTATATTATGGAATTTATTTTTCCGTCAGGTTCAAGGTCCGGCAAGTAAAGTTTTTTCATTTGGTAGGAGCAAAGCGAAATTATTTTCACCCAAAGAAACAAAGGTAACTTTTGCAGATGTAGCTGGAATAGAAGAAGCAAAGGAAGAGGTAAAAGAGATAATAGAATTTTTAAAAGACCCTAAAAAGTTCACTAAATTAGGAGCAAGGATTCCGAAAGGGGTTTTACTTGTAGGAGCGCCTGGGACAGGAAAGACTCTTCTGGCTAAAGCGATTGCTGGTGAAGCTGGGGTGCCATTTTTTAGTATATCAGGTTCTGATTTTGTTGAAATGTTTGTAGGAGTTGGAGCTTCACGGGTAAGGGATTTATTTGAGCGTGGTAAAAGAAGTGCACCTTGTATTATTTTTATTGACGAGATTGATGCTGTAGGTAGGTACAGAGGGGCAGGTATAGGTGGTGGACATGACGAACGGGAACAAACGCTTAATCAGTTGCTTGTTGAAATGGATGGATTTAATAGTAATAAAGGAATAGTGGTATTAGCAGCAACAAATAGACCAGATGTGCTTGATAATGCTTTGCTAAGACCAGGCCGATTTGACAGACAGGTGGTAATTGATATGCCAGATATAAAAGGCAGAGAGGAAATATTAAAAGTTCATATAAGAAAAAAGCCACTTGCCAAAGATGTTGATTTATCAAAAATAGCACGAGGCACACCTGGTTTTACTGGTGCTGATTTAGAGAATCTTGTTAATGAAGCTGCACTTATTGCAGCGCGTAAAAACAGAAAGACTATTAGAATGGAGGATTTTGAGTTTGCAAAAGATAAAATACTTATGGGCCCTGAACGAAAAAGTATTATGATAAGTGAACGGGAAAAGAAACTTACTGCATATCATGAAGCAGGTCATGCTCTTTTAAGTAAATTACTTAAAAATACAGATCCTGTGCATAAAGTTACTATTATTCCCCGTGGTCAAGCATTAGGGCTTACTCAGCATTTACCTCTTGACGAGAAACATACCTATCCAAAAGAATACTGGGATGATAATCTTGTAATGATGATGGGTGGACGAGCTGCTGAAGAATTAAAATTTCATTCTATAACAACTGGTGCTAAAAATGATATTGAAAAAGCGACTGATATTGCAAGGAAAATGGTGCGAGAGTGGGGTATGAGCCCAAAAATTGGACCTTTAAGTGTTGCTACTGAGCGAGAGCATATTTTCCTTGGAAGAGAGATTGCACAGCATAGAGATTATAGCGAAGAGACTGCGAGACTAATTGACCAAGAAATTAAAAGAATTGTTAACCAAAGCTACAATAAAGCCAAAAGATTATTAAAACAGAATTATAAATTGCTGGAAGAGATCGCTTCACAGCTACTTGAAAAAGAATCTCTTGATGGAAATGAAATTGATAAAATTATAAAAAAATTCAAAAAAAGCTCAAGGAACAGGAAAAAAAAGGCTTGATAATAGCAATAAAGAATAAACTCTCACTTTAGTTGCGAGAAGAAATCACTGTTATGGAACCTATAAGATGGTGAATTTTTTACATTTTTTTAATATAAAAAAAATTGTAAGTCAAAATAGATACCGATTTAATTTATCTTTTGAATTAATCTGTGTTTATCTGGCTATTATACTAGTTATTTACTCCACGTGTACTCCAAAATTTATAAAAAAAATTCCTTCAAATGTAGCAGAAATAAAAAGTGAGCTTGTTGATAAATACAGAAATAATCAAGCAAATCTTGAAGAAATTTCTAAACTTGCGTTTATCTATAAACTTGAAGGTAATTACAAAAAAAGTTACAAATTATTCAAACTTGCTTTAAATTCGTTAAATAAAACAAATCAATTTCTTGCAGAAATTTATCTTTATTTAATAGATTACCTTGCTGAAGATACAGATTTTACCGAAGATTATATAAAATTTATTAAGGAATATACAAAAAAGATTGACAATAAATATTATATAAAGGATATTGCATTATTTCTTTTGATGAATACATATTATAGAGAAGGGGATATAAAAAAAGCTCAGAATATTGCAAAACATCTGGGTTTTATAACAGATTGGTATATAATTGGTCCATTTAAAAACGAAAATCGTTCTGGAATGGAAACTTTGTTTATGCCTGAAGTTGAAATTAATTTTAATAAAATTTATACAGATGGTGCTTTCCATCCTGTAAAATGGCGAAAAATTTTTAAGCCGCCTTTTTCAAAAATTGATATAAAAAATTATTTTACACCAGATAAAAATTGTGTTGCTTATTTCCTTACATTCATAGATGTGCCAGAAGATAAGTATTATTACATTGGTATTGGAACAGATGATGGATATAAATTATGGATAAATGATACTTTAATAAAAGAAAATAATATTTATCGCAAAGCATTTTTTGACCAGGAAAGGTTTAAAGTTTATTTAAAAAAAGGAATAAATAAAATTCTCTTAAAAATTTCACAAGAATATTTTGATTGGGAATTATATTTTAGAATTTTTCCAGTTGACTATCAGATAATATCTTTTCGGAAAAGGAATGTATTAGCAAAATATAAGAAACAGATAATGAGCCGAGCAGATTATAAAATACATACAATTGAAGAGAAAACTTTTCCAGATTATTTAAATAAGATTCCTTTTGATAAAGAGTTTTTAGCAGGGTATTATTATTTTATTACTAAAAATTATCCTGATACCATTAAACTTGATTCTGAATATTTCGGTAGAGCAATAGAAAAGGAGAAGCAGAATCCTTTATTTTATTATTATTGTGCATTAACTGGTTTTACAAAAGAAGAATATAAAAAATATTTAATTACATCTATTAATTTTTATGAACAAAATTATGAAGCGAAATTAAGACTGGGGATATATTATTTGAATAATAATTATTTCAATTCAGCATTAAATCTTTTTAATGAAGTAATAGAAGGGAATCCAAGATTTTATAATGCGTACTTTTATAGGGGAAAACTTTTTTATAGGAAAAGGCTTTTTCAGGAAGCACTTTCAGATTTTCAAAAATGTATAAATGCAAATTATAATTTATGGAATAGTTTATATTATATAGGAAATATTTACTGGGAAAGAAAAGAACAGGAAAAGGCAGGGAAAGCGTTATTAAGGGCATTTGAATTAAAGCCATTATATTTTAATGTATGTAAAACACCAAGAATTTTTAAATATCTTAATTATGCTGATCAAAGAGAAAAAATTCCTCAAATTTATTTCAAAAGATTAGCACTTGTAGGTGCATCACCTTTCCTTTATAATAAGCTTGCTCAATTTTATTTTTATAATGAAGAAATAAATAAAGCTGCTACCATTATTTCAGATTCACTTCAAACAGATCCATATAATGTTGAAACATTAAAAATTGCTTCTGACATAAAATTAAAAGAGGGAAAGAGAAATGAAGCAGTAAAGTATCTTAGTCGCATACTTAAAGTAACGCCACATCAAAAAAATATAAAACGAAGGCTTCTTTTTTTAAAATCTGAGAAAGAAACAATTATTGAAAAATATGCACCTAATACAGATAAAATTATAAAAAGACTTTTTTCAAAAGGTTTATTATGGTATAGAAACAGATTTCCGAATTCATCTGGGATTATATTTTATCAAAACAAAATTATTAAAATTTCACAAGATGGCACAAAAGAGACCCTTGTTACATTTATATATTATATTCTAAATTCTGCCGGGATTGAAACTTTTAAATGTGAAAAAATAGATTATAATCCAAATAAAGAAGAAGTTGAAATTATTTCTGCTAAAACAATTTCCCGTGATGGAAAGCAAATAGAAAGTAATGATATTAAAGAACACTCACTTATAGATATTGAAAAAAATTTATATTATAGCTACTACACAAAAATAGTATCATTCTCTGATGTAAAAGTTGATAGTGCAATAGTTTTTCAATACAGGATTTGGAGTAAATCTTACAATCAAATGGAGAAAAGTTATTTTGGCGATATAGAAGTTTTTGCGGATTTTTGTCCTTCATTAAAGAAAGAGTTTATTTTAATTGTGCCATCAAAGATAAAGTTATATTACAAATATAAAAACTTCTCAAAAAGACCAAAATTAAAAAAGCACAGAAAATATGGATACACAATATATCAGTGGAAGCAAAAAAATTTATTTAAATTAAATTTTGAGCCTGATATGGGGTCTCCATTTTCAATTGTTCCTCAGATTCAGATATCAACTTTTCGGAAATGGGATGAGGTGGCTAAGTGGCTTTCCAATCTTTCAGAGCCACAAATAGGGTTGAACTTGCAGATGAGAGCATTAGTCAATGAGATTAGAAATAATAGCAAATCAAAAGAAGAAATTATAGAAAAATTATACAATTATGTCAGAGATAATATAAGATATGTTGGCTTGGAATATGGGATAGGTGGAATAAAACCAAGAAATGCTGTCTCAGTTTTCTTCTCTAAATTTGGTGATTGTAAGGATAAAGCAATTCTTTTAATTTCGTTTTTGCGTTGTATAGGAATTGATTCTTATCTGGCACTTGTTAGAACATCTGATAAAGGTGAAACTAATTTTGAATTGCCACTTATTGATATGTTTGATCATGCTATTTGCGTAGCATATTCAGGAAATAAAACCTATTTCCTTGACCCAACAGCTCTGTATTATAATTTTAATGAATTACCTTATTATGATAGAGCAAATAAAATTTTTTTAATAAAAGATACTGGAAAATTTATCTCACCACCAAAACTTTCCTGGAAAGAGAATTTATTTGAAGTTTATTCTGAGGGAATAATTGATGATTCTGGAAACTTGAAACTTAAAAGAAAAATTACTGTTAAAGGACAGGTAGCACCAACTTTAAGATATTTTGCAATTGATACTTCATACCATAAAAGACATATAGAAAATATATGGAATTCAGAATATCCTGGCACTTATTTATATTCAATAAAAGAAAAAAATACTGATTCTTCTTGTCCTGGATTTGAATATGATATTCTCGTAAAAAACTTTACTTTGATATCAAAGAAAAGTTTTAAGTTTAAACCCATTTTGAATAAATCAGATTTATTTGAGAAATTCTTTAAACTTAATAAGCGGAATTATCCACTTATTCTAAGTTTTCCATATATTTCTAAAGAAAAGATAGTTTATTCTTTTGAAAATGATAAAATAAAAGATATTAAACTTCCTAAAAATGTGAATATAAAATCCAAATGGATTGATTTAAAGATAAAATATAAAAAAAGTAAAAGAAAAATTATAGTTGATTATGTGCTAAAGATTAAAAAGTATAAAATTTCGCCCATAGAATATAATTCATTACGCCAGATTGTTTTAGCGATAAAAAAAGCTGAGGAAGTCCAGATAAAGGTTATACAGAAATGAAAAGATTTAAAATATTATTAATATTTTTTATTTTTCCTTTACTTTTAAATTCTGCTCAGAGCAATATAACAAAATCTCAGTTTTTTCTTGAAAAGAAAGCAATTAATTATTATTACCAGGGTGATTATGAAAATTATTTTAATACAATTTTAAAACTAATAAATCTTTCGCCTTATACTATGATTTCAAGATTTTATTTAACTACTTTAAAGATAGAAAAATCAATGATAAAAAATTATGATAAAATTTTTGCTACATTTGAAAAATTAATACAATCACCAGAAAAATTAGACTTCTTTACATATCAGTTAATATTAAATGATTTAATAGAATTTTATCTACAAAAAGGTAAGATAGATAAAGCAAAGAAACTTTTTAAGAAGACAGGCTGTATAAATCAATGGAATTATACAGGACCATTTATTAAGACTTATTACAATGACATAAATGAAAATTTTTTTGGTATAGAGGATACTATTTCTTTCACAGAGACAGAAAACTATAAATGGAAAAGACTACGATTTGGCACGGAATGGGGATGGGTTCCGTTTGGGTTTGTTTTATATCCTTCATATAATATAACAGCTTACGCTGGATGTAATATATACTTCCCTTCAGATATGAAAATTATTATCTGGGTTACTTCTCAGTCTTCAATAAAATTATTTCTAAACAGTCAGCTTGTTTTCATAAATGATACTCGGACAGATAAGGCTGAAATGAATATTATATATAAATTGCAAATCAAAAAAGGTTGGTATCATCTTGTTGTGAAATCAACATCTTATCAAAATGCAGCTGACTTTAAGCTGAGAATATTATCTGAAGATGGCTCTCCTATTAAGAATCTGAAGGTGTCGCTGGCAGACGAAGAAATTATTAAAAATTTCAAAATTAAAAAAGAAAAAATTTACCCTCAAGTTTATCAATATTTCACATCACAAATAAAAAAATATCCTAATAAAGGAATAAATTATTTTCGTAAAGCTATTTTAGATTTTAATATATTTAGTCTAATGGATGCCAAAAAGAGGTTACTAAAAGCAACAATTGTTGAAAAAAAGAATCCTTTATTCAAATATTATCTTGGTAGGTTTTATTATTATAGTTATATACATTTTCATAGAGATTATGAAATAATAAAAGCACGGCAGATGTTTGAAGAGGCATTAAAATTGAAAAAAAATTTTATACGCGCAAAAGAATATCTTGCGAGATGTTATTTGGAGTTGAACAAAATTGATACTGCATATAATTACATTTCTGGAACTCTTAAGAAAAAAGATTATGCAAGTCTGCGAACTTTATTTAGTAGATATTTTAATAAAATTAATTGGAAATTTTTAGAAATTGAAAGTCTTAAAAGAGCACATAGTCTAAATAATACGCTGTTATTTCCTATCAAAAAAACAGCAAGTTTTTATAAAGATTATGATGTTAATAAAGCATTACATTTATATGAACAAATTTTTGAAAAAGATTATGCATCAATTTCAAACAAAGATTTATTTGAATTGTATATTAAAACAAAACAATACAATAAACTCCTTGAAAAATTGAATTATTTAAAATCAGTTTCGCCATATATAGAAAATTATTACCAGTATCTTGCATTATATTATGAAAGTATAAAAAAATACAAAGAAGCACTTAAAGTTCTTAATGATTACTTTAGTATTCATCCTTATCCAGAAGTATTAAATAAAATTGCTAATATCTATTACAAAATTAACAATTATAAAATGGCTAAAAACTACTGGCAGGAATCACTTCATTTACAGCCGTCAAATTCTGAGATAGAAGACAGAATTTATTTTTTACAAAATAAAGAATATTGTGAAAAAAATCTTGAAACAGAATTTTATCCTGTTGATACAGAAGAAATTATAAATAAGGCATTCAAAGAAGATGTTCAAAAAAATGATATAAAGTATTATCTTGATTTAATGATAATAAAAATAAACAGAGATGGCACATTCAGATATCTTGTTCATCAGATTATAAAAATTATTCGGGAAAAAGGTAAGGAAAGATATGGTGAAATACCACTTCCTTATGGTATGGAAGTTAAGATAATAAAAATTGGCACTTATCTATCACAGAATGAATTTATAGAAGCAACTGATTATAAATATCATAACAACAAGAATTATATTTCTTTTCCGGCATTAAAAAAGGGTGCATTAATTGAGATATGGTATGAAGTAAATACTGGTATCCGATGGCTTGATAATACCCCATATTTTTATTATCCACCATTTATGTTTCAGGAAAAAGATGCAGATGTTGAAAACTCAATATTTGTTGTAATAAAAGAAAAAGATTATCCTGAAGTAAAATTTTCTTTAAGAAATGGTAAAGGTGTAAAATTTTATAAAAAGAAAAAAAATGATAAAATAATAATGATATGGGAAAAAGAATATTCAGAAGCATTAAAAATAGAATATAATTTGCCACCTTTACTGGATATTGTTCCAAATATTTTTATAAGTACCATTCCTAATTGGGATGTTTTCTCAAAATGGTATTATGGAAAAATAAAAGAAAAATTAAGATGGGATTTTGAATTGGAACAAAAAATTCTTGAGCTTTATGAAAAATCAAAAATAAATCACAAATTTTCAGTCCCAGAATTTATAAAAAATACTTATTATTGGATTCAAGAAAATATATCAACTACTCATAATTACTTATATTATCCTAACTCAATTGATGAAGTTTTCTTTAAAAAACAGGGAAATGCAGAAGAAAAGACATTGTTAATGAAATATATGCTTGATAGTATAAATATTAATTCATACATAGTGCTTGTTCGGGATAACAATTTCAGTATGATTGACTTTAAAATGCCAACTCCAGATGCATTTAATTCAATTTTACTTTATGTTCCTGTAGGTTCCAAAAGTGGTGATTCGCTGTGGATTGATTTTCAAGAAAAATATATTCCTTTTGGATATGTAAATTTTTCTCGTATAAATACCAATGCTTTTCTTATTAATGATTTTGGTGAGTATAAATTTGTTAAAGTAACACCTATATCAAATGAAAGTAAAATTAAGGAAGAATTTGAAGTGAAGTTACACAAAAAGGAAAAGAATATTAAAATTATTGGCAAGCTTATTTATAAAGGGATTTTTAATACAAGAAAATATATTTACATTGCTTCAAGTACGCGTGAAACAGAGGTCCTGGAAAGGATTAATAAATGTATTGAAGGAATTAGTATTTTAAATTTTTCAATTTCAAATGTAGAAGATGTGAAGAAAGATTTAATGATAAAATTTGCAGGGGAAATAGAGTTTGAAGGAGACGGCGAAATAAAGTTAGATTTAATGTTTGATAAATTAAAATTAAGTGAGAGATATATTTCAAAATCAGAACAAAAATTCCCTCTAAAAATTTATGAGCCAGTTATAAAAGAGATAAAAATAGTAGTAAACTTAAATGGCTTTAAATTAAAGAAAAAAATTTTATCACAGAGTTTAAAAAAAGATTTTGGAGAATACAGTTTAAATATTTCATATACAGATACTAAAATAACAATTATTCGTAAAGTAAAGATTTTACCCACACTAATTCCTCCAGAGAGGTATAGAGAATTTCTAAATTTTTGTTCAAAAGTTGACCATCTTGAATCTGAAAAATTCAGCATTAAAGAGTGAAGAGCCTTTTTATCATTGTGAGAGAAGTTTTTTCATCCCTTGGTATTAGGATGGAGCGAAGCAATTTCAATGAAATGATAAGAGATTGCTTCACCTTTTTAACAAAAGGCTCGCAATGACAGTTAAGTAATCGGAATTTATGTAAATAGATTGAGAGATGAGAAAGGTGAAATTATGATTTTATTTTATATTTTCTCTTTTAAAATTTCAGTTGGAAGTGATTAAAAGAAGAATATAATGTAATGAAGATTTTATAAAAAGGGAGGGGAATTTTGGACTTGCAAGATTTTAACCTATATTCTTTTTATGATTTTTTAAAGCGGAAATTTTGTTTTGATACACTTGTATTGTCACTTCTTATGGATGGTCGTGTATATCCTGAAATCCCATTTTTAATCATCATCCTCTGCATAATGAGTATGCCTCTTTTAAGAATAGATTCACTTTTACAATTAGATTTAAAATCACGAGACGATTTTTTTAAATCATTATTTGGCTTAAAAACACGAAAGATGGTAATATCAGATTCTGCATTAACGAATACATTAAAGAAAATGTATAGAAAAAGCCCGACAAGGTTAGGCGGGATAATAGATTTGTTATACGAATGTTATTATGAACTTCCGAGCAAAAATTTCATAGTGGAAGGAATGAGGATACTGTGTATAGATGGGACAACATTTGCGAAGCATTTTGCGACAGCGGCATTAGTTTTAGGAGTAAAATTTGATTATTTATTGGACATAATGGGAATGAGGAAGAGAGGGAAAGAAGTGCCGACAGCGATACGATTATTGAGACGAATAGCGAAGAAGATAGGGAAAGGGTGTTTTGATATAGTATTGTATGATGGATTATGCAAATATGAATTGATAAAAGCGATACGAGATATAATAGGGAGTGAAGTTTTAGTAAAGACAAAAGAAGAGAGATTAGATATAATAGAGGATGCAGAATTACAGATAAAAGGAGCAGAAAACTTGAAAGGAGAGATTGAGTATAAGGATGGATATGATTATGGTAGGATGGAGTATTATCGGATATGGGGAGTTTCAAATATTAAACGAAGCA
>CAZSCZ010000037.1:0-15442 GCA_964605455.1 uncultured Spirochaetia bacterium | reverse complement strand
AATTATTATAATATAAAAAGTTATGACATGTTGCAAATGTATAGAACTCAATCAAACTATTGACTTTTGAATAAATATTTATTATATTGCATATATGTAAGGCGGTGTACCCAAATGGCTAAGGGAGCGGTCTGCAAAACCGCGATTTGCCGGTTCGATTCCGGCCGCCGCCTATGTCTATTACAACTTAATACCATAAATACAAAAAAATAAAATATGCTCTAAAATGAATACCTGTCCTTTAAATGAAAAACTGCTTAAAAGCTTTGTTCAAAATCATTCGTCCTTTTTTAATAACATTATATATTATAAAAATATTGATTCTACCAATATAGAATCTTTTAGAATAGCAAATAAATATGAAGGAAACTTTATAATTATCTCAGATTATCAATCTGCAGGTAAAGGCCAGTTTAATAGAAAATGGTTCTCACCTGAGTGTGAAAATTTATACTTTTCTTTAGTTATAAAAGATAAAATTCACTTTAAGAATAGTTTATTAGTAATAACAACTGCAAGTACTGTAATAAAAACATTAAGTCAATATAATATTAATGCATTTATAAAATGGCCAAATGATATTATTGTAAAAAAAAAGAAAATTTGTGGGATTTTAATTGAAGAAAAATATAATAAAAATATAAGGGACCTCATTGTAATTGGGATAGGAATAAATATTAATACTAATTTCAAAAAAATTAAAGAATTAAAAAGAATTGCTATAAGTGTAGCACAATTACTAAAACGAAATATTTCACGTGAAGAATTCTTTATAAAATTTCTTCAAAATTTTGAAAATGAATTAAAAAGAATACAAATTTGCCAGGAAGAAATTTTTAACTTTTATCTTAAATATCTTTATAAATTAAATAAAAAAATAAAATTTAAAACAGGAACTAAACTTATCAAAGGGATTTTATCTGGTGTAGATAAAAATGGAAGCATTATTTTAAAAAATAGGGAAGGTGAACACTATTTTACTACTGGTGAAATTATTTTGAATTAGGTATTTTATAATTAAAATCTGAACTCAGATTTCAACATAGATATTCTTAAAGGAGAAAGTTTACTACCTTCTTTATAAGCAAATGATTTCGTATATGAAAATCCGAAGTTAAGATGTTCTGATAAAGGAAAAATAAATTCCATTTTTAAATGCGTATCTGCTACTCGTTCCTGAAAAGTCTGGTACCATTTTGAAACATTACGATTATAAAATTTTATTTTTGTATAAAACGCTGTAAAAAAATTATCTCCTGTACTTAATCCTATATAGGTATATGCAGGATTTGATTCTGATTTTTCAATACTAAATTCAATGATAATAAATTTCTCAATATTACATTCGCAGATGAATAAATATCCAAGTTTAGACAGCGAATTAACAGAATCAGTATTCCTTTCTATTTCATAAAAATGATTTACAGGGATTTTAAGTTCAGATGTATTATTATAATATATCAATTTTGCTTTAACACCCAAATAATAAAATTGCAAAAATGGTCCTGTTATAAAAATATAATTTTTAGGATCAGCATTTGACGAGAGATTTTTTATAAAATCATTTTCCATATCTATTTTTATTCTTTTTATATTCAATCTATAATTTCCATTAAAATCTACGAATAAATTTTTCACTCCTGTAGAATCCTGTGGCTTATCAGAGAAAGGGTCATCAACATCAATATCATAAAATATTCCTAATCCTGTATTAATGTGATTTATTTCATATTCCACACTTCCAGCAAATATATCAAGGTCAATTATGTCATCAATCATAAATTTTGCAGAAAATGGCATTAATTTAGTTTCACCCAAAAAGCCACGTTTTTTAATAGTTGTTTCAAAAAGCCTATTAGAATAATTATAAATCAATTGCTTATTTTGAAAGCTTATGTTTTCCAACGATTTTATATTAATTTTAAAATATCTATGCTGGTATTGTATATACTTTATCTTTGTTGGAATATCTTCATATCCATCCCAGTCATTTTTTCTTGCTTTCCAATTGCTGTTAACTTCAACAGGGAATTCCAATTGAAATGAGAAATTTTTGAATTCAAATTTTGGCATAAAATCTATTGTGAAAAAATCCTGCTGATTAATTTTTTCTACACCCCAAAACCAATTCAGATAAACAATTTTTCCTGTTGAACTCTTGGATACCAAAAAGAGAAAGCTTATAATAATTATAATCTTTCTCATAAAATTTTCTCCATAAAAATTTTGCAATTTAAAATCTTATTGTAAGTTTCAAGCCAAATTCCCAGGACAAAATAAGTTCTTTATCATCACCTGCATCACCAAGGACTCCGTGTTCTTCTCTTGTTTGGTCCACTACAAGTTTTAAATGTCCACTTCCATCTATATTTTTACTTATAGCATAAGTAATAGAATGGTTAATTCCTATCTGGAATAAAGTTTCCTTAGGATGAATAAAATCTTTAGTGCCATCATCCCCATAGTCATAAGTATGTCGCATAAAAGAGAGGGTAGTAGTATGATTTAGAGCAAATCCTAATTTAATTGGTTTTTTAAAAAACAAAGGTGGCTTCCAATATTCAGGTAATTTTGTTTTAAATGAATAAGATGTAGAAAATTTCCACAGCATATCAATTTTATCTGGAAATTCCTGAATATCTGGTTCAATCAAATCGCTAAATTTTTCCACATCTTCTTTTGATACATCTATATCCTCATCCAATTTTCTGTAAAATTTTTCATACTTTTCGTACCGAGTCTTATTATAAGTCCAAGAAAAGCTCCAACCAATAGAAGAATCTGGTGACCATCGGTAACTAAAATTTAATGGCACAGAAATAGAATATTGCAATGACTTTTGAAGGAAATTATTTGTTCGTCTATATGTTATACCATAAGAAAGAACAGAACTTTTTTTATACTCACCTTTCTGGCGCCAAATCCAAAAGTTTAATAAGTCCATTAAATTAAGTGAGCTATTAGCATTAATACTCCATGTTGTTGAATATGAATAGGAATTAGCACTTCGGGAAGTATTTTGCGTTAAAGAATAATTTAAAGACCATATGCTCCATTTAGCGAATTCTAATCCCAGTCTTGTAGAAAAGGTATTACGCATTGATATAGAAGATGTATAAGGTTTATCCTCATATTTTCTTACAAATTTAAATGTATTATAATGTTCGTTTATAGCTGGAATATAGAAATAATACCCTGGAACTGAAAAAAAATCTTTAAATAATTCTTTAAATGTTTTCGTCATTGTATTTGTTTTTGCAGATATATCATTTTGTGTAAGTCCCATACTTCTTGAATAAGATGGAGTTAAAGTTTTAAATATTAATTTATTAATATCAAAGGAACCAACACTTAATGAAAATGATTGGGATGTAGTAGCATTTTTTCTTAAGTTAGGGTCATCATCAAGTTCATCAAATTTATATTTTTCTCTTTTATTATTTTTATAATAAAATCCAGATTCATTATAGCTAAAATTATAATTTAAAGAAGGTTTAACAAACCATATTTTTCCTACAGATAGGCCTGTAGATAAAGAACGTGAACGAGTAGAAAGGTTCCATGGTGCTTCTTCAATTTCCTTCTGATTTGTTGCTGATTTTGTAAGGGTATATCTATAATTAATCTTTGGAGTAATAGAAACAGGCTCTCTTTTAATACTTCCACCAAGATTTTGTGATATAGATTTACTTTGATTATAATTTGTTTTTGTTGTATAATAAAATATATTTGTAGCATTTTTCGTATAAGTAATGCTTCCAGACTCACTTAAAGACCAGCTATACCCTCCATTTATATTTATAAGTATATTCAGGTAAGAATCAAAAAATGGGACCTTGGAGCTACTTCCATTTACACCCCAATTATATGATGAAGAGAAAGTTGATAATTTATAATCTTCTGATTCTGGCAGCCAGGATAATGGTTTCCAATTTGTAGATGTAGAATAACTTCCACTAAAATTAAAATTAGGCCAATAGGTAGGATAAAAAGTATCTATCCCAGGCATTAAAGGCATTTTAATTCCCACGGTTCCAGAATAATTTCTTGAAATTGTAAGCCCCTGTTTGTTTACAGGAACAAAAATTTGATTGATATCACTTTTGGTTATAGCTTTTGAATAATTTGCTGTTACTGGCAACCATTTTATTGTAGTCCAACTTCCACTTAACGAATAGTCTTTAGATTCAACTCCTGTCCCCATTCCACCTATTTGAGAGAAGTGTTTTCCCTTATAAGAATGGCGTGCATTTAAGGTAAGATGATCTATAATGCTGAAGCTTCCACTTATACTATATGCCTTATCTTTTTTCTTATCAACATCATCAAGATACATATCATTGACCCAGACCCACCCTGTAGCTCCATCCTGAGTTTCACTTCCGTATATTCCAAGTGAGATTTGATTAACATTCTGTAAATTTGGTATACCAACAACACGATAATGTGGATGCTCATCAGTATATTTACCTTCTATATCTTCAACAGGGTCCAAAGATTTAAATTCTTTCCCGCGCATATCAATCTCAAGCTTCTTCCAACCTGTCCAATCAAGTTTTCTTCTGTATTCATAATAATTATTAGCTGTTCCAAATCTTAGAAATATATATTCACCCTTCCGATTTGACGGAAGATTACCAGGAACATAAACCCAAAATTTTATTTTCTTATAATATCTCATATCTATAGGAGAGCCGTAATTTCTTGTTGCATAGGCTATACAGTATTTATTATCTATATTTGATGCAACAGTTGTATTAAAATTATATCTTTGAAAATTTGAATATTCAATTACCAGCGCATGTTCATCCATCTGTTCAGCCTCTTCATCTGTAAGAGAACCATGTAAGTCATCAAATCCCTCTTCGTCAAAATTACGTAGCTGGTTCTGGTTGTAAAAGTCATCACTATGTGTAGAAATTGGATATACTTTAAAATAATCTTGATTATTTGTACTTACAGATTCTTCATTTATCTTAACATCACGCCAACTTAGACCGGCAAAATACATTTCATTTATTACTAATTTTCCTCTATCACCACTTACTTTTGAAAGTCTTATTCTTATATGTTTTATAGATTTTAGCCACTCTTTTTTTTCATCAGACAACGCATCTTTGTTTAACCTTATTCTTATAAGTCTCCAACCACCTTCCTTTATAATAAGTTCATTTTCACCTGTTTCAAGTTTTCCATAATTCCCATCTGGAATTGTGATTAGTTTCTCACCTGAAATTCTGTCAAATTTACCATTTCTATCAAGGTCCTCTTTATCAACTCTATTATTTCCAACAAGTATTTCAGACTCACCAGTAGGCTTATACTGTGGGCCCCCTCCAATCCTTGTGGCAGTTCCACCAGGAGGATTAAATAAAAATCCTGGGTCATCTTTGGATTCCTCTTCATCAAGAACTCCATCATTATCTAAGTCTTCGCTAAATTCTCCTATATCAAATTCAACTTTAACTTCTCCACCATTTGCATCCTTAAGTTTCACCCATAGCACAAGGTCTGTATAATTTCTAAAATCCCTACCACCTTTAAATGCATCTTTCCTTATTATAGCTACCCATCCATTTGTTTTACCTTCAAAATCATAATCAAGAACAAGTGATATCTGATCCGCAGTAATTGATTCAAGCTGTTCTTTTGATAGATGACCATCATCAACATTATATGGACCTGGTTTTTTAGAATAATCAACATGACGCGCTTGGGTTTCAGATGTTGATGCATCCTCAGGAAATTCCCATTCAAGATACTCTTTCTCATCATAATCATAATAATCAACAAAATATAATTTTCCTCTTGTAGATTCTTCAGCTGCAGGATTTCTGGCAGGCGCAAGATACCAGTCATAATATCTTACACTTAATGAAAGCTTTTCTAATGTTCCTTCAAAGTCATCAAGCATAGCCTGTCCAAAAGAATTAACATTATAATATGAACCTGCATATTCTGCTGAAGCTTTAAAACTTAGCGGCACCTCTTTAAATCTACTATGAAATACTGAATTTACACTTTTAGTGATTATCTCTTTATCAAAATTTAGCTCTCCAAATACTGAGCCTACCCACCTGCTATCTGTTGCATTCCTTGGCGTAGGAACTTTGGCAGGCGTTTGCTTGCCATTATAAAATCCTACTGTGCCAAGTGAAAACCATTTATATGGCTCATAATCTACTCTCAAGCCTGCAAGAATTTGTTGCAATGCCCCACTAAATGGATAGTATTCATATACAACATCTATCTCAGTATCAGGTGAAATTACAACCTTATCTGATTTGAATTCTAAGTATCCTGTCTGATAATCAATAGTATAATCAACATTGCGAACAAGTTTTCTGCCATCAACAAATACCATCTCAGATTCAGGAATTATGTTCCAGTGTAATTGAAAAGTTCGTGTTTCATATCTATATTCTATGTGAATATAATAGTATGAATCAGAAGCTTGAGGATTATATCCGTAAATTGATTTCTCAGGATTATCAAGATAATAAGAGCCTGGAAATAAAAAAGGCTCAGAACGATTAAATATTATATATCCATTTACTTCATCAATATAATATGATGCATAAGTTCCACCTGAAGATGTATATCGCTTCTCATCTATTTCAGAAAAAGGCTGAGTATCAAGCTTTTTGAAATCTTTATCAAGGATAAATAATCTAAAATCTTTATCATCCTTTTGAATATTTTTGTTGCCAATATAATAAATCCCTTTATATTCATAAGGAGACAACTCTCCCTCACCAGATTTATACAAAAATATATATTCCTTTTTGTCATAATAGTTTGTTGCAATAGTTCTGTATATAGAGTTAGTTGATACATTTGTTGCAATATATGGACCTGACCCATCTTCCTGTTGATATGTTATAAATATATCGTAATTATCATTTATATTCTTTATAAATGTTAAAAGTCCTGTATTATAATCAATTGTATAGTCTTTACCACTATATTGCAAATCACAGTAATTTGTTTTAATAATATTTGATGCAGAGGAATAAACAATTGGAACAGTTGAAAAATTATTATCACCATTATTATCATCAAGATACACAACAAGTGACCCTATTTTTATAGGTTTTCCTTGATTTAATAAATAATATTTACGTTTTCTATAATCATAATCACGTATATTTTTCACAACAAGCTGGGAAGCACCTTTAAAATGTTTAACTTCTGTAATTCCTCTTGTCATACTTGCAATAGCCTGAAATTTCCAGTTACCTCTCTGTGCCAGCGCTTGAATTCCAAATGCACTTTTTGTCCCGCCACCACTTCCAACTGCATAAGCACTACCAGGGATTGAGACCCCTATATTCCCTGCAACTATCCTCTGAATAAATTCTTCTTCTTTAATTGCTTTATATTCTACTTTATATGTATCAACCTCCTGGCGCCCACTACTATCTATCTGGATTGTAACTTTTTTCCCAACTTTTCCTTGAATATGAATCTCTAAACTTTGCTTAGGTTTGAATCCAATTTGAACAGCAGATGAACGGGCACGTGCTTCAGCTGATTTTGGACTCTTTAAATAATGAGAATCTCCTACTGTAAATCCTATTACCTGTCTGCCATAAATTCTTAAATGTGTCTCCCATTTTGGTAACTTCCAATCAAGTTTATGCTCAACTCCATCTTTCGGGGCAGGTAAAGGTTCCCATTCCTCATCTTTTATAAGTGCTGCCTTATATTTTGCTGGTGAAATATAAAGTGGTGGCGCTTTTATCTCTTCCTTTTCAATCTCTTCTATTGATTTAGTAACTGGCTTCATCTCTTTGAATAAATCTGATTTAAGTAAATCATTTGGTGACAAAATCTGAAATCTCTTAAACATAAAAATTTTAGGCTTTCTTATTTTAGCTTCCCTTATCTTTTTGTTAGAATAGAAGAGCTTTTTTATATTAAATCTAAAATTTGCCTTGTTAAAGTAAGCAAAAATTATATAAGTAAAATTTAAAATAAAGTAGGTGATAGTGAAATAAATTATAAGTTTTTTTATATAGACTTTCAACAATATGCTCCATTTCACACAATCTAAATAATATATCGTGAAAAAACCTATTTTTCAAGAGAAATATTTTTTTTAAAGATACAATAAATAATCCTGAGTTCAATCTTCCCCCTTTTATGACGATGCAAAAATATAATATATATAAGTTATATATAATATTAATAAAATTGCTCCTTCAAATCTCTTTATTTTATTTCCACTTACTATAGGGAGTAAAAATATACTAAAAAATAGCATTACAATCATATCCAATCTTATCTTATGAAAATTAAAATTTAAATTAATAACAGAAGAAGCACTTCCTATACAAAAAAGGATATTAAACATATTACTACCTACTATATTTCCAACACTTATCTTTGCCTGATTTTTTATAACAGCTATAATAGAAGTTATAAATTCTGGCAAAGAAGTTCCAAGTGCTACAATTGAGAGAGAAATTACAGTATCACTTACATTCAAAAGTTTTGCAATTCTTTCAGCAGAATATACAGTAATCTTACCACCAACTGTTAACCCAATTATACCACCAATAATAAAAAGAGACATTTTCAAAACAGAAACATTACCAGAATACGGCAAAATCTCTTCAACAGGTGCTTTCCGCCGTTTATAACACAAATATATGTAAGTTAAAAAACCTAACAGTAGAATAAAACCTTCTATATGAGAAATTATACTATTTATCATCATAATGAAAAGAATTATTCCTATTGATATGAGTAATATTACATCGGTTTTGATTTCTTTTGTTTTTATTTTCAATGGGGAAATAAAAGAAATAAGGCCAAGAACAAAACCGATATTCAATATATTACTTCCAATTATATTACCAACAGAGATATTACTTTTTTCACTTAAGGCTCCAATAAATGAAACTGCACATTCAGGTGCAGATGTTCCAGCTGCAATAATAGTTAGCCCGATAATAGTGTGAGAAATATGATATTTCCGCGCTAAACCTACTCCCCCATCAATTAAAAGATTGGCACCTTCAATTAAAAAAACGAATCCTATTAAAAGAACTAATATATCTATCACCATCAGTATTTAAAGCTACTACCTCCTATAAATTCTCTTAAAATAGAAGTTTTTGGAACATCCCTGGCAGGTGCATCTACAAAAAAATCAAGAATTTCAAGTAACCTTTTAGATTCAACATATTCTGGATATTTGTGTGATACAGAAAGTAAATATTTATATACAAAAGGCTTAAGCACAGCTGTTTCATAGATTAAAGCTGAATTAAACATTACATCAGCATCTTCCTGAAAAAGAAATATATATTTTTCTTCACCCCGATGGACAGATGGCCACATCTTTAATGTATCCAAAGCAGTATGCTCTCTAAAAAGGAAATCTCTTACAATCCTTCTTAAAAGTCGCGTATCAGTAGTTGTAATTCTATGATAATCACTCAATCGCAGTTGTGTTAATGCTGAAACATATATCTTAAATTTATTTCTTTTAGGAATCTTACTTGTAAGTTTTTCATTAAGTCCATGTATTCCTTCTATTATTACTATCTGGTCTTTCTCCAATTTTAAAGGAACTTTCTCTTTTTTTCTTCTACCTTTATGAAAATCAAATTGAGGCACCATAATTGTTTTACCATCAAGCAAATCAATTAAATGTCTATTCAATAAATTAATGTCAAGTGCTTCAAGACATTCAAAATCATAATTACCATTCTCATCTCTGGGTGTTTTATCTCTATCCACAAAATAATTATCAAGAGAAATAGAAACAGGCTTTATCCCATTAACTCTTAAATGAATACCCAATCTTTTTGAAAAAGTTGTTTTACCAGATGCAGATGGACCAGCAATTAAAATAATTTTTATCTCACTTTTCTTTCTCGTTATTATATCTGCTATCTGTGAAATTCTCTTTTCATGTAATGCTTCTGAAATTGTTATAAGCTCTGAAAGTTTATTATCCAAAATTATCTGATTTAAATGAGCAACATTTGAAACTCCCTGCTCTTTATACCAATCCCGTGTTTCAAGAAAAACTTTACTCAATTTTTTGGGTGTCTTTTCATACTTTATCAACAATTTACCATCATAAATTTTAGGAAACATTAAAAGGAAACCAGGAGGATATGGCACCAACTTAAATTTTGTTATGAATCCTGTTGATGGAGCAAGTGGACCATTGCATAATTCTCCGAAATTTTCAATAAAATAAAATCGCACAAATTCTAAACCAGATGTCCGTATAAGATTTGCTTTATCATATTCTTTTTTTTCTTCATAAAATTTTATCCCTTCCTCTGCTGGTATAACCTCCTTTTTTATAGAAATATCCTTTCTTATAATATTTAACATCTCTTTCTCAATCTTTTTTAATAGCTTTTTATCTATTTTGATATTACTCTCAAGGTCAAAATAATAATTGTATCTTATTGAAGGACCAATATTAAGAATATCCTTTCCAAAAATTTTCTTTACAGCATACGCCAAAATATGTGTTGCAGTATCACGATAAATAGAAAGCCCTTTATCTGTAACTACTGAAACAAATTCTATTTCTGAATTATTATTAACCTGTTCTGAAAGGTCCACAAGATAATTATTAACAATTGCTGCGATAATATTTTTTTTGCCAGCAATCTTGAATTTTTCTATAATCTGTGTAAGTGTCGTTCCCCTTTCAGTGTAGTATATTATATCTTTCCCTTCTTTTTTTATAATAATTTGAATTTTCTTTCTCATCATATAATCTCAGTATCTAAAATTTTACCTTATGGTTTGTATTTCTTCAGTTTATTCACCACAGTTATAACCCCATAGTCACCTATTGGAATTATAACAGAAACTATTTTTACAGGAACTCTATATTCATCATTTGTTATCCATATACCTGCCTGTTCTTTTCCTTTCTCAACATAATGTATGGTAGAAATTGGCTTCTTTTTGCTTAATGGCTTTATATGCATCTTTTTATTTAAATCTTTTACTTTTGCTTTTATATAAATAACTTCTCTCTTCTTTGATACAGCAAGTTTTATAACTTCCCCTTTCTGAGGTAAAATACTTCTGAGAAAATATAGAACAGAAATTAATCCCACTAATTTGCCTTTAAATCTTAATTTCTTTTCTCCCTTTTTATCTTTATAAAGTGCTATGCCTTTATCCTGCTCTATGTCTATTATAACTTTATTCCTCCATTTACCCTCTCGTATTTTAGTGCAAATTTTAACAGGCAAATATGTATTGGTATTAATATAGGTATCAATTATATCATGAAGATAATAAATCTTTGATATCACAGGTAAAGTCTCTATTTCTGTATGTATATGATACACAGGAATTGAATCTATATTTGTAATTTTTACAATTTTTGTTTTTTGTAATGCAACAGGGATGCCAAGTGCAGAAATTTTATATTCAATATACTCCCCTACTTTAAATGGCGCAGGTATTTTTTTATAACCATATAAAGTATAATTACTACAGCAAAACAAAAATAAAATTATGTAAAAAAATATTCTCATTGTTCCCTTACCACTGTAGTCTCTATCCCACCCCTTATATTATATTTAAGTGTAATTTTCATCCATTTAGGCTTAAGAAGTTCATATAAATCTTCAAATATTCTATTAATTGCATGTTCCTGATAGATGCCAACATTTCTATAAGTATAAAGGTAATATTTAAAAGATTTTAATTCAAGTATTTCATCTGTTGGTATATATTCAACTATAATTTTACCATAATCTGGTAAACCAGACCAAGGACATACAGCAGAAAACTCATCTGTTTCTATTTTTATTGTAATATCCTTTCCTTTATATTCATATTGAAAAGTTCTTAAAATACACTTTTTTATTTCAGTATAATCCTTAATGTCCCATCTCATCTTGTTTAATTTATCGTTATTCATAAATTCCTATCTGTTGCAAAACATTTACACATCGTTGACATAATTCTGGATGTTTTCTGTTCTTACCTACTGTTATAGAATAATTCCAACATCTTGCACATTTTTTTCCATCTGCTTTTGTTACCACAATTTTCCAGTTTTCATCTTCGTAATAACTTTCTCCTGTATCCTGTAATGCCTTTATCTCTACCTGCGATACTATAAAACAAAAAGGAAGAATCTCTTTATTTTCTTCAAGAAAATTCTTTAAATTCTCTTTTTTAGGTGAAACAATAATTTTAGACTCAAGTGTATGACCTATCAATTCTTCTGCTTTTGCTTTTTCAAGAGCTTTGTTTACATCTTCTTTAAGGGTAAATAATCTATCCCATTTTTCTTCATATTTTTTTAGTTCTTTTACATCAATATTTAATTCTTCAAAATCTTCTGTATGAATACTTTTTATTTCTTTGTTATGTTCTTTTAAAAATACTTTCCACGCATCCTCTGCTGTAAATGATAGAATAGGTGCAAGCAATTTGGTCAAAACCTTAAAAATTTTCAAAAGAATATATCTTGAAGATTTTCCTTTAAATGAGTTTGCAGGTTCAACATAAAGTCTATCTTTTAGAACATCAAAATATAAACTACTTAATGTTACAGCACAAAAATTTACTATGTTGTGATATATTATATGAAACTCATAATCTTCATAAGCTTTTCTAATAGTAGCATTAAACTTTATAAGTTTTGCCAAAGCCCATAAATCAAATTCATCAAAATTTGATAAATTATTGTAATCAAAATTTTCATCAAAATTAAAATTTTTTATATTTCCAAGAATAAATCTCAATGTATTTCTTATTTTTCTATAGCTTTCAACAACTCTTTTTAGAATCTCATCACCAATTCTCACATCATCTCTGTAGTCAAGAGAAGAGACCCATAGTCTTAAAATATCAGCCCCATATTTATTTATAATTTCTGCAGGTGCAATCACATTTCCAGCACTTTTATGCATTGCTTTTCCTTCAGCATCAAGGGTAAATCCATGAGAAAGAACAGTTTTATAAGGTGCTCTATCTCTTAAAGCAACTGAAGGCAATAAAGAAGATTGGAACCAACCTCTATATTGATCTGAGCCTTCCAGATACATATCAGCAGGGGAATAGAGCTTATCTCTTTTTTCCAAAACAGAAATATGGCTTACTCCTGAGTCAAACCACACATCAAGAATATCCTCTTCTTTCTTAAAGTCAGCAGAACCACATTTTGGACATTTAAATCCATCTGGTAAAAGTTCCTTTTCAGAAAGAGTAAACCATATATCAACACCTTCTTTTTGCACAAATTTACTAAAATGTGTTACAGTCTCTTTTGTAAGTATAGTTTCACCACAATTTTTGCAATAGAAGGCAGGGATAGGCACGCCCCAACTTCGCTGACGCGAAAGACACCAATCAGGTCGTGCTTCAAGCATATTACTCAATCGTTCTTCACCCCACCGCGGCATCCATTTTACTTTTTTAATAGACTCAATTGACCTCTTTCGTAAATCGTTATGGTCAACATTCATAAACCATTGATAAGTAGCACGAAAAATTACAGGATTTTTGCACCGCCAGCAATGAGGATATGAATGAGTGATTCTTTCATTATAAAGTAAAACACCTCTTTGTTCAAGTAATTTTATAATATCTTTATTTGCATCAAATACATTTTTACCTATAAGTGTTTTTATACCAACTTCATCTGTAAAATTTCCACTTGCATCAATTGGAGAAATTGTTGGCAGATTAAAATTACTACCTATTATATAATCTTCCTGTCCATGACCCGGCGCAATATGTACACAACCTGTTCCAGTATCCATTGCAACAAATTTATCAAATACAATTCTTGAATCTCTTTCAAGAAATGGGTGAGAAGCTGTAAATCTTTCCAAATCAGAATGTTTTACTTCAATTTTCTTTTTAAGAATTGCTCCTGTCTGTTGAATAACCGGGTTCAAAAGAGCATCCGCAATGAGCCACCACTCATCCTCGCTATTATATTCTACAAGTGCAGCAACATAAGGTTGTTCTGGGTGAATACATATAGCTACATTAGCAGGAAGTGTCCAAGGTGTTGTTGTCCATATAAGCCAAAATGCTTTTTTACTCTCAAATATTGGGTGAGACTCCTTAACAGAAAATTTTACCGTAATAGACGGTGAAGTATGGTCAGTATATTCAACTTCAGCTTCAGCAAGAGCTGTTTTACAGCTCGGACACCAATAAACAGGCTTCAATCCCCTGTAAATATACCCCTTTTCCACAAGTTCACCAAAAGTATCAACAATTGCCTGTTCATAATCTTCAGACATTGTTAAATAAGGATTTTTCCAATCTCCCAAAATTCCCAATCGCTTAAATTCCTCTCGCTGGATATTTATATATTTTGCTGCATATTCCCTACACTTTTTCCTTAATTCCTCTTTGGATATTTTTTTCCCACCAAGATTTTTTATAACTTGAAGTTCAATTGGCAATCCATGACAATCCCATCCTGGCACAAAAGGAGCAAAATATCCATCCATATTCCTGGACTTTACAATTATATCTTTTAAAATCTTATTTAAAGAATGCCCAAGATGAATATGACCATTTGCGTAAGGAGGTCCATCATGTAAAATAAATCTTGGACATTCCTTATTCTTTTTCTCTATCTTCTCATAGATATTATCTTTATCCCATTCCTTTAAAAATTGGGGTTCTCGTTGTGTAAGATTTGCTTTCATTGAAAATTCTGTTGATGGTAAATTTAATGTTTTACTATAATCCATATCCAGCTCCTGTTAAAATCTTATTCTAAGAAATGATAATTTATAATTATTTCCTTTTCTAACTTCAACTTTATTTTGAATTTTTTTATTATCGTAATAATCTTTTATCGCAATATATGTGGCAATTCCTATAGAATTAAAACCAATAAAATACCACTGAACATCAGGAAGTTCTGAAGATTCACCTGTTATTATTTCCTGATAAATTTTCAAAATAAACATAGTGCTTAAATAAAGCATAGGAGCTGAAGAAAAAAATTCTACTTCAAATCTTCTAACAGGTGACTCAGGTTTTCTCTTCTGTGCAAGCTCTTTTAACCTCTCTTCTCGTTCCTTCAAATATTTCTCTACCTCCTTAATTTGTTTTCCTTTATCCGGCACCTTATATCTTTCTATATTTGTAATACTATTAGTATCAGCATTAAGTAAATTTACTAATATAAAATAAAGAAAAAATAAAGTAATCCTTGCCATAGTTTCTAAAATATATAAAACTTTTTTAACAAATCAAGCAAAAAGTTGATATTCCCCAGCAAAAATTGTTGAAATAATATTTTATTTTGGTATATTTATTCAAAACAAGTTTTTGTATAGAGGGATAAAGCAATGAAAGTAACAGATGAATTAAGAGAAATGCGAATGATTATAAAAGATGTGATACTTGGAATAAAGGAATTACAGAAAAGCCAAAAGAAAACAGATGAACAATTAAAGGAATTACG
>CAZSCZ010000036.1:8497-15574 GCA_964605455.1 uncultured Spirochaetia bacterium | reverse complement strand
TGGGGATAATATTACCACAGATGATATAATGCCAGCTGGGGCTCAAATTCTTCCACTCAGGTCTAATATTCCAGCTATATCAAAATTTGTATTTTCTCAAATTGATAAAGAATTTTCAAAAAGAGCAAAAGAGAAAGGTGGAGGAATTATTGTTGGGGGTAGTAATTATGGTCAAGGGTCTTCAAGAGAACACGCGGCTATTGCTCCAATGTATCTTGGAATAAAAGCTGTTATTGCAAAATCCTTTGCAAGAATTCATTATGCAAATCTTATAAATTTTGGAATATTACCTTTGCAGTTTATAAATGAGGATGATTATGAAAGTATAGAGCAGGGTGATATGTTAGTTTTTAGGGATGTAATTAGAGCTCTTGACACAAATGCAGAGATAACTGTAGAAAATAAGAGCAAAGGAAAAATTTTTAAAGTAAGGTATAGTCTTTCAAAACGAGAGAAGGAAATTATCAAATTAGGCGGATTGCTGTCTTATACAAAAGAAAAGGTTAGGGAGGAGCTATCCAATGTTTAAAGAGGTAAGAATTCCGAAGGAAGGTGAAAAAATCATATATAAAGATGGCAAAATAGTGGTACCAGATAATCCAATAATACCGTTTATTGAGGGCGATGGTATAGGACCTGATATAATGAGAACTGCAAGAAGGGTATGGGATAAAGCTATAGAAATTGCATATAAAGGGCGAAGAAAAATTATTTGGTTTGAGATTTATGCTGGTGAAAAAGCAGCCAAAATATACAATAATGTTTTACCTAAAGAGACATTTGATGCAATTAGAGAATATAAGATTGCGATAAAAGGGCCCTTGACTACACCGGTTGGTGGTGGATATAGGAGCTTAAATGTTACGATACGGCAGGAATTAGATTTATATGCTTGCGTTCGTCCTTCACGGCATTTTTCTGGTGTGCCATCTCCTGTAAAAAATCCGGAGAAATTAAATGTGGTGGTGTTCAGAGAAAATACCGAGGATGTATATTCTGGAATTGAATGGGAGATGGGTTCACCAGAAGCAAAAGATATTATTAGATATATAAATGAGAAATTTGGAAAGCAAATAAGAGAAGATTCAGGAATAGGCATCAAGCCGATAAGTGAATTTGGGACAAAAAGATTGGTCCGAAAAGCAATTCAATATGCAATAGAACACAAGAAACCATCTGTTACACTTGTTCATAAAGGAAATATAATGAAATATACAGAAGGTGCTTTCAAAGATTGGGGATATGAAGTTGCAATAGAAGAATTTAGAGATTATGTTATTACAGAGGATGAGTTATGGGACCAGGTAAAAGCTGATGATGGTGTAACACCAATACAAAGGAAAGGATATTATGCTCATTTGAGGGGTGGAAAAGAACCAGGTAATTCTAATGGAAGAGTTATTATAAAAGATAGGATATGTGATCAGATGTTCCAGCAAATTTTGTTAAGACCTGATGAATATTCTGTTATTGCGCTCCCTAATTTAAATGGAGACTATTTTACAGATGCGTGTGCAGCGCAGGTAGGTGGTCTTGGAATGGCACCTGGAGCAAATATTGGAGATGAAATAGCTATATTTGAGCCTACGCACGGTTCAGCTCCAAAGTATGCTGGACTTGATAAAGTTAATCCAACTGCTCTTATACTTTCAGGTGCTATGATGTTTGAATATTTAGGCTGGAATAAAGTTTCAGAACTTATCAATAATGCAATTTCAATAACAATTTCACAAAAATTAGTTACATATGACCTGGCAAGACAGATGGAAGGTGCAAAAGAATTAAAATGCTCAGAATACGGTGAAGCAATAATTAAAAATATGAAATAAAATTTATAAAAAATAATAAAAAATGATTAAATTTATTTTTTCTATTTGCCGATAAATTCAATAGAATTTTGAAAAATTTCTTGACATTTAAAAACAAATGTATTAAAATTTTTATTGAAAAATTAAAATTTAATAAAGGAGAGTGAACAAATGCAGAAGATTGTTATATTATTTGTATTGATAGTATCTTTTTTTATGTTAGTTTTTAGTGAAGGGTATCTTTATTCTCAAGAGGTAATTGTCCAAAAAAAGGTTGTGAGCATTCAGGCTCCTGTCCTTGCTGATTTTGAGAATCCTGAACATACAAAATTATGGAAAATTGGTGAAACATCGCAAAATTGTGATTTAGAAAAAACTGCAATCAAGCCTATACAAGGTGGGCCATGGAGTTTAGCAGTTCCTGCTAAAAATAAAAAATGGTGTTTGGGAGTTAAAACCGCATTTAAAACAAAAGGATATAATTATATTGAAATTAGACCTCCTATATACGATCCGAAGTTATATCCTGATATTCAGTCACTTTTCGTTGACCCTATTCCTAATGTTCAAAATGAGCGATTTATTCCGATACCTGGAAAATGTAAATCAATAGATGTATGGGTTGCTGGAAGAAATTATAGATATACAGTTGAAATTTGGCTTAAAGATTTTAATGGATTTATTTATCCATTAGATATGGGAAAAAATGATTATCCTGGGTGGCGAAACTTATCACGTAATATTCCTGCATATATACCTCAAGAGGAGAAATATTTACCAAAAGAAAAACCATTAAAGTTTATCAAATATGTTTTGCGCTCTGATCCTGATGAAAGAGCTGATAAGTTGTATGTATATTTTGACCATATGAAAGTTATAACAGATGTTTACATTCAGAGGTATGATGGATATGATATAAAAGATAATTGGTAGAAATTATTTTTATAAAAGGAGTATAAATTATGAAGAAGGTTATAAGTATCTTTTTAATAGCATTAATATGTGGAATTACTTATGCACAACAAGGTCCAGGTCCCACAGTGAAGAGACAGTCGGGTGAAGAGATTGCAGGCTTATTTTTTCCAAAGGAGTCAAGTCAACAGAAATTAGAATTAATATTAGTAGAAGATTTTGAGAACTGTGATGCGTGGAGAGCTCTAATGCCCTCTGATCAAGGGTTTGCAAGAGCTAAAAAAGTTGTTGGTGCTCCAAGAAATGAAAAGTTTAGGTCAAAATATCCTGATCAGCAATATTGTCTTGGTATTAAAGAATGGTCATATCATAGAGGATTTACATGGGTAGATATAACTCCACCAACACCGATTAGAATTGTTGGAAAGCTAAAAGGACTTTCAATATGGGCGTGCGGACGAAATTATAGACATAGACTTGAAATATGGGTTAGAAACTATCAAGGTAATGAATATCCAATAGATATGGGAAGCCTCAATTTTAGAGGATGGAAAAAACTTTCCGCAAGAATACCACTCTATATACCTTATTATACAAAATATGTGCCTCAATATAAAACAATGGAGATTACGCGTATAGTAATACGACATGACCCAAATGAAATTAATGGAGTATACTATCTTTATCTTGATGTATTAGAAGCTATTGTTGATACTTATACTGATACATATGATGGTGATGATATGATAAACGAAAGAGGGGTTGAAAGATGGGAAGAGGTCACTCCATACATAGAAAAGAAAGAGAAAAAATCAGGCACAACAGGCGGTGGTAAATAAAATATAATCTTTCTTTCATTGTTGTTATAATGTGTTGTTTGCTAAAGTGAAATTTTAAAAATTCATTTAAAAAAATCTTGAATCTTTAAATATTTTATATTTCATTAATTTAGGTATAACTTCCATTAATCTTAAATATCTGATAGTATAGCTTGCAAATGATATTAAGTACAGAAATATCCCAATTAAAAGCAAAATAAAAGGGACTGCCGTAGTCTTAGATTCAAAAAAGATATAACCTAATATAGAACAGGAAATAAAAAATACAGAAACTTTTCCTATAAGATTAGATGTAACAAGTATATGTCTTTTTTTAAATAGAATTATTGCACCACTTAGAATAAAAAATTCCCGTCCTGCTATTATATAAAATGCCCATACAGGAAAACCTCTATATTTTGTGATTAGATATGTTATAACGATTATAACAATTTTATCTGCTAATGGGTCAAGAATTTTTCCCAGTGATGTAACTATATTTAGTTTTCTTGCAAGAAACCCATCAAGAAAGTCTGTTAATAGCATAAATACAAGAATTCCAATAACAGCAATATTATAGTTTATGTAATCTTTTTTTATTATAGGAACTACAAGTGGTAAAACAAGAACGCGCGATATTGATAATAAATTGGATATATTAAATATTTTTTTATTAATCAACATTTGATGTATAAATGTAAAAAAATTTAATTTCATTGTCAAGAGTTATTAATGGGGACGGTGCAAAACTTTATTAACTTTGTGCACAGTTTTCGGTGCTAAATACACAGGCTGATAAAGATGGTATAGCTTAAGGCTTAAGAGAAAAATTTCTTAATTTTAAATTTAATTCGTTCCATATAGTGGAAGATTCCATACATAAATATACTATTACATCTTTATCATAACTTCTTATCCATTTTAACATTTTTGAATAAATTTCCTTTCGTATAAAATCTGGATAACGCATCTTTTTGTCAACAGGATGAATTAAAAGTTCTCCATCAAGAATCTTACTTTCTGGAAATCTTGTTTCTATTATTGGTTTTAGTGTTCTATGAAATCTTAGTGTGCCAATGCTTATCCAGGCAATATTATTCCCTGTAATTTCATACATTTTTTCAATTGTATTTTTATAATCTTTTTCCCAATTTTCGTAATAAATTACAGGGTCAAAATGAAAAGCGACTTTAAATCCTACATCAACTAATTTCTTTGCAGATTTTAGTCTTTCTTCAAGTGATGGTGTAAAATATTCATCAGAATCTATTATTTTTTGAGGATTTAATGACCACGCTACTACTATCTGTTTTGTAGGTTTAAATTTTAGTATATTTGCTATATTAGTGCTTTTTGTTTTAAGCTCTAATATATAATCTGTGTTATTGAAAAATGGAATTATATATTTTGAGTATTCTGTAATGTCATCAATAGCAAGTGAATCTGTAAATTCGCCAGTTCCAATTCTTCGCATAATTATTTTTGTTTGATTAAGCAGTACCATTAATTTTTCCAATATTTCTTCTATATTGACAGGCATAATTATTCCGGGGAAATTGGTATAATGTTGCAAGTAGCAATAACTACAATCGTATGGGCAACCAAATCCTAAATTAAAAATATAGTATCCACAGCTAACAACATTTTTTGTGCAGGGACAGGGTTTTAGTATATCGTAATCTTCTTTAACAAGAAAAAGTTCATCTTTCCCAATTGTTGGTATATATTCTTTCCAATTTCTTTTAAAATTTTTCAGCTTATCAATAATTTCAGGCTTTATGTATGAAAATTTAGATAAAATTTTTTCTGTAAGAGGATAGTTTAATGCTGCTTTTTCAATATATATAGATTGTGGCGTAAATCTTCCAGAGTAAAAATATCTTTTTTTAAGATTCACAGTTTTTAATGGGGGCAAGTATATTTCATAATTTTTCATTTTATTATTTTGAAAAGTTAAAGGATACCTTAATTTTAAAAGAATTTTTTTAAGATGGCTAAACCTGAACTTTTTTTCATTTAAATATGTTTTTATTTCCTGGAGGCTCATAAATTCATAAAGGGTAATATTATATTTTTTTAAAATCTCTAATATCAGTCGTGCGATTTCATTTTGTTTATTTATTCCTGACTTAATAAAAAACTTCTCGCTAACAATTTTGTAAATTTTTTTTATATTTTCCATTTAAGAATCTTATTTTTCAAATACTAATTTTTTATACTTTTCTGGTAACTGTAAATAATATTCACCTTCTTCTTTTTTATTATGTTTTATACATCCTTTTCCATAAATAAGAGATTTATATTCCAATTCTTTAATAGCCATTTTTAATTTTTCTTTAGAAAGTATTTCAGAATTTATTAATTTTTCTATTGCATAAATTCTAAATTTATCCATTCCAATAAATCGTTGTGAAAGTTGGTCTTTATGGCCTCCATATTTTATTGTTAATGCATCAGAAATTAAAAGCACTGGAAATCTTGCTGTAACTCTTAACCACATATCATAGTCTTCACAAACTAAAAGATTTTCATCAAAAAGTCCAACTATTTTAAACAATTCCTTTTTCACCATTACAGTTGACATACTTATTGCACAAAGTCTCAGTGATTGCTGAAAGACATCGCCCTGCTGTTTTTTATGAATTTTTTTAGGATTTAATATTTTTCCATTTTTATACCATATCTCTTCTGTGTGTGACAAGAGATAATTAGAATTTTTAAGCATAGATTTATATTGAATTTCTAATTTTTCATTTTTCCATTTATCATCTGAATCAAGAAAAGCGATGAAATTTGATTGAGCGAGCTTAATTCCAGTATTTCTGGCATAAGATGGTCCTTTGTTTTGGTTATAATATATATATTTAATTCTGTCATCATTAAATGATTTTATAATTTCTTTAGTATTATCAGTTGACCCATCATCAATAATCAAAAGTTCAAATTCTTTAAATGTTTGATTTAGCACAGATGAAATAGAAATTTTTAGAAATTCTGCTCGGTTAAATGTTGGTATTATAACAGATATAAGTGGCTTCATAGTTTAGATATTATATATATTTTATTAAGTTAAGTCAAATTCTGTATGGGGACGGTGCAAAACTTTATTAACTCTGTAATTTTGAATTTTGTGCACAGTTTTCAGTTTTCAGTGTTCATGAATTATAAAATTAATAAAGTTGTGCACCGTCCCCCCTAAAAGGTCTGTTTTTACAACTTATTATAAAAGGATTCCTTAAAAATGGTGGTAATTTTTCAACACTCTTCCTAATATAATGTTGACTTTTAATTTTTCTTTTTTATTATTTTATATTAAATTATTAAGGAGTTAACTATGAGTAACATAATAGTTGCTGTATTAATAATAATTGCCGGGTTTTTAGGTGGATTAATTTTTGAAAAGATTCTTTTTAAGCGGATAAAAAAAATAACATTTAAAACTAAATGGCAAGCAGGAAAGATATTAATAAATTCATTAAAAGGTAAAGTAATTTTTTTAGCTACTTTATTTTGTATATATATATCACTTACGTATTTAA
>CAZSCZ010000036.1:0-8487 GCA_964605455.1 uncultured Spirochaetia bacterium | reverse complement strand
ACATTAATTTTGCAGAAATTTCTTTCAGGTATAGTATTACATTATTTAAAAGTTACACTTCCCACTACAACAAGTATTTTTAAAAACATAATAAATATTTCAATAATGGTGTTAGGCTTATTCGTTATATTTCAGACAATAGGGATCAAAATTACGCCACTTCTTACAGCATTAGGCATTGGCGGTCTTGCTGTTGCTTTGGCATTACAGGATTCTTTGTCAAATTTATTTGCAGGGCTTCATATAATTGCAGTAAAACAGATACAAGTAGGAGATTATATAAAACTTGAAAGTGGGGAGGAGGGATATGTGAATGATATAGGGTGGCGAAATACTATAATTAGAATGATACCTAATAATCTTGTAATTGTTCCAAACTCTAAAATTGCTACAGCGATAGTAGTTAATTATTATCTTCCAGAAAAGGAGATGAGAGTTCTTGTTGATGTTGGAGTAAGCTATGATAGTGATTTAGAAAAAGTAGAAAAAGTGACTGTTGAAGTTGCTAAAGAAGTTATGAAGACTGTTCCAGGCGGTATGCCTGAGTTTGAGCCATTTATTCGGTATCATACTTTTGACGACTTTAGTATAAATTTTACAGTTGTTATGAAATGTAAAGAGTATATTAATCAATATTTGATTAAACATGAATTTATTAAACGACTCCACAAGCGGTATCAAAAAGAAAAGATTGAAATACCATTTCCAATAAGGACAATTTATATGGTTCCACAGAAAAAACAGAAGAGACAAAAGAAAAGAAGGTAAGGTTGTGGGAATTGAAGTTTAAAAATAAAATTATATATTTGCAACTATTTTTTTTCTCCTTGTTTATACTTACATTAATAATTCCATTTATAAAAGAAGAAATATCTGGTTTATCTTTTATAAGATTTGATATATTTGCTTATATTTTTTCTTTTAAACTAAACTTACTTTTCTTTGTTTTAGTTTTAATAATTATTATAGAACTTTTCTTTGGCAGGATTTTTTGTGCATTTATCTGTCCTCTTGGAAATCTTATAACTTTTTTTGATTGGTTATTTAATGGTATAAGAAAAAAGATAAGAAAACAAAATTATAGAGGATTCACATTTATTCCTGCAGGAATTTTTTTGTTAATCATTGTTTTAAAATTTTTTGATATAAATATAATAGGATTTTTTGATCCATTATCAATTATTCATAGATTTTTTACCCTTACATTTTCACCAATTTTAAAATTAATATTTAAATCACATTTTATTTCTATACCTTTTTTTGTTTCAGTTAGCTATTCATTGATTTTTATTATTGCATTAAGTTTTTTTGGGGAAAGAATATGGTGTAAATATATTTGTCCATTAGGTTTTATACACAGAATTTTTTCAATTCCATCTAAATATATCCGTGTAGTAAATAATTGCACGAATTGTATGGTATGTGTTAATTTATGTCCGATGAATGCAATTGATATTAAGGACCCTACAAAGTATGATAAAACATTATGTATCCTTTGCTTTAGGTGTGTATATTCTTGCGTAGGTGCAACTAATTTTAAATTTCAATTTAAGAATAAGCAATATTCATCTACTCGCCGTAATTTTTTAAAATTTGTGCTTACTTCATTTGTATTTTTTAATTTTTTTAAAGCAGGAAAAAAAGATAAGAGAATTTTAAGACCACCTGGTGCAACAGAAAAAAGCATTCAGAATTGTATAAGATGTATGGAATGTGTGAAATCTTGTCCAACAAATGTGATACAGCCAGCAGGATTTAATAAAGGAGTATTGAACTTATTTACACCAGAGTTTAGGACAGATATTAGTTATTGCGATTATGAATGTAATTTATGTGGCAAAGTATGTCCAACTAATTCTATTAAATTACTTCCGCTTAAGATGAAACAAAAATGGAAAATAGGAGTAGCAGTAATTGACCCTAAATTATGCATTGTATGGAGTAGTGGAGTGCCTTGTCTTGTATGTGAAGAACACTGTCCAGTACCAGAGAAAGCAATAAAAGTAAAAATGATAAAACGAGGTGACCAGATGGTAGGTGCACCAGTAGTAGATAATAATTTATGTATAGGTTGTGGTTTGTGCCAGAATAAATGTCCTGCTGAAGGTTCTGCAATAAAAGTTTTGCCACTATATTGACAAAATGAAAAAAACCAGTTATATTTAGTCGCTATGAAATTTAAACAAATAAAGATAATTGTATTCACTATATTATTTTTTCTAATTATTTTTGTTTTTGAAAAGAAAATATATGCTGAAAAAAAAGTGAATTTTGAAACAGCATTTGAACTTTATCAAAATAAGTTATATTTTCTTGCACATAGAAAATTTGAAGAAATTATAAAATTATCTCTATCTGATGTTGATATTGAAAAAAGTTATTATTATTCTGCATTATCTTCATTTTATTTAAAGCAATATAAACGAGCAGTAGCAGAATTTCGAAGGCTTCTTCTTAATTTTCCGGAATCTTTATTTAAAGAAAATGCAAAATTTTTTATCTCACTTTCATATTTTTATTCAAAAAGGTATGTTGCTGCAATTCAGAACTTTAGAGAATTTTTGAAAGAATATCCAAGCTCCAATTTAAAATTAAAATCTTTGTTTTATATTGGAAAGGCATATTTTGAGTTGCAATATATAGATAATGCTCTTAAAAGTTTGACCGAAATTGTTGATAAATATCCTAATAACAGAATGATTCCTATGGTAGAATTTGAGATTGCTAAAATTTATTTTTATAATAAACAATATAAAAATGCAATAATGAAATTTAAAAAAATATTAAAAAAATATCACGGGTTTAAAAATCCTGATGAGATAAATCTTTGGATTGCTGAATGTTATAAAAATATAGGCAATATTGATAAATCTTTAGCAAGTTATAATGAAATTTATAATACATCAATAATTTCATTATACAGAAAACTGGCACTATTTAATATAGCTGTAATAAATTTTCAGATAAATAATTTTACTGAAAGCAAAAAATACTTCCTTGAGTTTCTTGAAAAATACTCATCTGATACAGATCTTCTTGATGATTGTTATTATTTTCTTGCGCGGATTTTTTTTGAGAATAAAGAGTATTCTCTTGCGCAAAAATATCTTGATTTATTGGTGGAAAATTTTAAAAAAAGTCCATGGCTTGAAAATTCTTTTTTGCTTTATGGTAAAATGCTATTGGATAAAAAAAAGTATATGGATGCTATAAAATTTTTTAAAAAAGGGTTAGAAATTTCGCAATATAGAAAAGATTTATTTTTAAAAAATATTGCTGATATTTATTTAAAGAACTATTATTATGACGAGGCTAAATTAGCACTTACCAGATTGATAAAAGAAACCTCTTCATCTGGTTTTCTTATGGAAGCATATTATAATCTCGGAAATATTTACCTTAAAGAAAATAAAAAGGATAATGCACTTAATTTATTTCTTAAAATTCATAAGCAATTTTTAAGAAATGATATTTTTCTTTATTCTACTTTTAAAATTGGGAAAATTTTTTATGAAAGAAAGAATTATGCTGAATCTTTAAAATATTTTAAGGAATTAGTGGAATCAAATATTGATAAAAAAGTATTTTTAAAAAACAAAGTAAATTATTATATAACGAAAATATACTTTGAAGAAAAGAGATATAAAGATACACTTCAATATTTACAGAAATGGTTTGGAAAAGAAGTAAAGGAAAAGAGAGAAGAGTTGTTGTGGATAAAGGCTCAATGTATGTATTTCATTGGTGAGAAGGATAAAGCAAAAAATTTATTTAGAATAATTGTTTGGAGATATCCGGAGTCAAAATATGCATTGAAATCTATAGAAAGGTTAATAGACGATGCAACTGAAAAAGATGACTTTAAATTTATATTAACAAATTTAAAAACAATCACAAAATTTCATAAATTAAGTGAACCTTATTCAAAAAAGGTTTTAAAATTGATGTCAAAGATGCAAGATGAAAAAGATTAGGTTTATATTATTGATTTTGATTTTTACTGGAAGGATTTTTGCTCAGATTCCTGAATGGTATTTTTACCATCTTGATAATAACATCTTTAAAACAAATGAAAATAAAATTTTAAACACAATAAAGACCGAGGACTTTCTTTTAGTAAAAGAAAAAAGAATTATACAGAATGACCTTTCTTATGCTGAAATTTTATATGGTGTATTTGAAAATTTTAAAGCAAATTTGACAATTGCAAGAGAATCTGAAAATAAGGGATATATAATTTCATATTTGAGAGAGAAGATGAATAGCTATAATATTAATTCAAAAAAAGTTTATAATTCAGCCTTTGGAATTGATTCTCTTGAGACAGGAATAAATTATTCACCGCAACAAGAAATTTTGCTTAATCTTAATTTTATGTATAAATATTTTACAAAAGGAATGTTATTCAATCCGATATATGATGCGCAAAATAAATGGCAGATTTCTATTCTTCCTGAATTTAAATATTTCTTTTCTGAAAATTCAATATTTTCCGCAAATATTGATTATAATAAATTAAATTTAGAATTTGAAAGTTCTGCTTCTTCTTATAATGTAAATATAAATAGCATTAAATCTATTATAACTTACGAAAAAGTGTGGTCAGAAATAAATGCGCTTTCGTTTAATTTTATAATTCTTCAATATACATTAAAGTATTCAGGTAGCCATATATTAAATAATATTGGAATTTTTAACATAGAAGATAAGTTTGCATTATCTAAAAAAACTGTAATAAATATTGGTGCAGGATTCAATATAAATAAAAGATACAGTCCTATATTTTCTCCACTTTTACAATTGTATTTTATTTTAAAGCCTATTAATATAATTCTTGAAGCAAAAAAAGGATATAATGTTGAATATTGTAAAAACTTGTTGCTTGAAAATTATTTTGTGAAAATAAATAAGCATTTTCCGCCTGAAATTGAGACTGCTTATTCTGTGGGAATAAATTTCAAGATTGTTAAAAATCTATTTTTAAATATAAAAGCAGGGTATCATACAATTGAAAATATGCCAGCTTTGTATGAAGATATTGATAATCTTTTTTATGTAGATAATATTAATCTTAATGAAGTAAAAATTTCAACTGATATTGATTTCACTCCTATTAATTTTCTTTCTTTAAAATTGTTTTACGAAAATATTCCTTATATAAAGTCACAGTATAAAAAAATCCCATATTTATCAAGAAACAATACAAAAGCCTCTGTAGGGGTTAATCTTTCAGATTTTAGATTTCTTACACAGGTGCAATATTCTGATATAAGAGATTATATTAATGCGCAAGGAATTAGCAAACCCCTTAAGAGTTTTATTTTTGTAAATTTTGAAGTTTTATATTTATTCACTCAAAATTTTGGAATAAAAGTTGAAGGTGATAATATAGTAGATACGGGGTATATAAAAATAGCAAATTACCCAGAAGCTGAAAAGATTTATCGTTTTGGTCTCTATACGAAATTTTAGTTTTTTAAAAAATCCTTCACACTGTTTTTAATACCATCCTTATCAAAGCCATATTTTTTGTATAGTTCTTCTGGGCTTCCTGATTCACCAAATACATCTCTTAACCCGATTCTTTTTAGTTTAGTAGGTATATTTTCTGCTAAAACTTCTGCTACAGCGCTTCCAAGTCCACCTATTATATTATGGTCTTCAAATGTCATAATACGATTTGTATTTTTAGCGGAATCTATTATTAATTCTTTATCTATTGGCTTAATTGTATGAATATTTATTACCTTTGCACTTATGTTATCTTTTTCCAATTCTTCTGCAGCTTTTAAAACATTATAAACAAGAGCACCTGTTGCTATTAATGTTACATCTTTCCCTTCTTTTAATACTACCCCTTTTCCATAATTAAATTGGTAATCTGATGAATTGATATTCTCAAGTGCCTGTCGTGTAAGTCTTAGATATACAGGTCCTTTATGTTTTACTATGAATTTTACAGCTTGCTTAGTTTCTATATCATCTACAGGCTGTATTACACTCATTTTAGGTAAACTTCTCATTAGCGAGATATCCTCAAGTGCCATATGACTATTTCCATCTTCTCCAATTCCTGTTCCACAGTGTGTGCCTACTATCTTTACATTTGCCTCTGTATAGGCTATTGACATTCTTATTGTATCATATCTTCCTGTAACAAATACTGCAAAACTGCATATAAATGGTATAAATTCAGATAATGCAAGTCCAGCGCCTACTCCTACCATATTTGCTTCAGCTATTCCCATCTGAAAGAACCTGTCAGGAAATTTTTTGGCAAATTCATCTGATTTTGTTGACTTTGATAAGTCTGCATCTAACACAACTATATTTCTATATATTTCTCCTAATTCTGCTAAAGCTTCTCCAAAAGATACTCTTGTCGGTTTTCCCATATATCCTCCTCCATTATTATTTTATTATTTCTTCTATTGCTTTTTCTGCTTCTTCTTTTGTGGGTGCAATCCCATGCCATTTTATATTGTTCTTCATAAAAGAAACACCTTTCCCTTTGACTGTATGTGCAATTATAAATTTCGGTTTTCCATTTTCTTCTATTTTATTTAATACATTTTCTATTTCATCAAAATTATGTCCATCTATTTCATAAACATCCCAGTTAAATGCTTTTATTTTATCTTTTAATGGCTCAAGCGGTGTAATTTTATTAACCCAATCATCAAGCTGTATTTTATTGTAGTCCATAAATACAATTAGATTATCAATTTTAAATTTGGGTGCTGTTAACATTGCTTCCCATATTTGTCCTTCTTGTGATTCACCATCTCCAATTAGACAATAAACTTTATATTTTTTCTTTTTTAATTTTGCACCAATAGCCATTCCTATAGCAATTGATAATCCCTGCCCAAGTGAACCTGTTGATGCTTCAACATAAGGTAGTTTTACTCTATCTGGATGCCCTTGCAAAGGGGAACCTAACTTTCTGAGAGTGAGTAACTCTTCTTCTTTTAATACCCCTACTTCTGCAAGTACAGCATACAATGCTGGAACTCCATGCCCTTTTGAAAGAATAAATCTATCTCTATCATCTGAAAGAGCATTTTCTTTTGTTCGTTTAATTTTTTCCAAAAATAGATATGCAAGAATTTCTACAATAGAGAGCGAACCACCCGGGTGCCCACTTCCAGCTTCTGCCAACATTTTTATTATGTTTACTCTCATATTTTTCGCTACTTGCTTTAAGTTTTCTCTTTTAGCAATATCCATAATTATTTACTCCTTACCTTTACTAAAGAAATTACAAAATTTAAGCTTGCCTAATGTAAAAACTTATCTACTTAATTATAATAAACATAATAACAAACGAAAATAAAAAATAAAATTTAAAAGAGAAAAGTCAAGTTTTTGATAAAAAACTACAGTGCTTTTGTCTATAGTTTTACTTTAGTATGCATATGGTGCTCCTTCCCACCAGCCAGTTGTATTAGTCGGGAATCTACCATGTGCTATCCATATATATGCTTTATATTCATCTAACACTTATAAGTTTACTGTCATAATGATAACTTTTTGCTTCTCTAAGCATTGTTTCTCCTTATTTAAAATACTTAAAGTATAGGCAAATATTTTTTAATTTCATATTCAGTAACTTGAGCTTTATATTCAGTCCATTCCGCTTTTTTGTTACGAATGAGATACTCAAATACATGTTCGCCAAGTGTTTCTTTTAATAATTTACTTTTTTCTGCTGCCTCAATTGCTTCATTTAAATCGCCCGGAAGTGATTCAATGCCAATTGCTTTTCTTTCTTCTTCAGTCATTTCATAGATATTATTTCCTGCAGGCTCTGGTAAAGGTAGCTTTTCTTCAATACCTTTAAGTCCAGCAGCAAGCATTACTGCAAATGCAAGATAAGGATTACAGGCTGGGTCAGGGAAGCGTAGTTCTATTCTTGTTGCTTTTTCTTTTCCTGGTTTATATTCAGGCACTCTTATAAGGGCAGAACGATTTCTTTGTGCCCAGCAGATATAAACAGGAGCTTCATATCCTGGTATGAGCCTTTTATACGAATTAACCCATTGATTTGTTATTAAGACTATCTCTTTTGCATATTTTAAAACGCCTGCAATATAATGCTTTGCTATATCTGAAAGGTGATATTTATCATTTTTATCAAAAAAAGCATTGTTATTACCTTTAAAAAGCGATTGATGAGTATGCATACCACTTCCATTAATACCATAGATAGGCTTTGGCATAAAAGTAGCGTAAAATCCTTTCTGACGTGCCACCTCTTTTACTATTAGTCTATAGGTCATAACTCTGTCTGCCATAGTTAAAGCATCAGCATACCTTAAATCAATTTCGTGTTGAGATGTGGCAACTTCATGATGACTATATTCAACAGGAATTCCCATTTCTTGAAGATATAATATGGACTGACGCCTTAAATCTTGTGCAAGGTCAAGAGGTGTAACATCAAAGTATCCACCTTTATCTATTATCTCAGGGCATTGGTCATTT
>CAZSCZ010000035.1:0-15585 GCA_964605455.1 uncultured Spirochaetia bacterium | reverse complement strand
TTCATATAATTTTTGATATAAAAACAATTATAAAATATTTTTTCAACACTCTTACCTATTTTTTTAATTTCCAGTAATGACAAATGAAGACTTAATTTTAAACATAAATTATATATAATATAATAACTCGTTATGACACGAAAAAATAAAACACCCCTGATAAATCAAGCCCCTATAACTAAAATTTTGATGGTTCAATCTTCATTGCTGTTTAAATTGTTGCTCATAAATTACATATAATGTTTTTGAATTTCCTTAATGATTATATTGATTTATTTATTTCGTTTTAAGTTGATTAAGTTGATTTAAAAAGCATCTAATTTCGTATGTAACTTCTTCTTTGGTTGAATTGTAAAGAGTAAGTAAATGTCTTGTATGTTGATATTTCCTTAGGTCAAATGTCCTGATTTTAATAAATGCAGAAGAAATATGATTAGCTATGTAAAAAAGATTTTTAAAAGGTGCGGTTTTATCCCCTTTGGAATGCATTAATAAAATTGGAACGGTTATTTTGGATAAATTTTTTCTTGTAATTAGCATCCCCATTTTTAAACTATGAACTTGTTTTGGAAAAATTTTTCCTTCATATCCTATCCAATTTGCTCCATCATCATCTACTTCTTTAATGGTCTCTTTAAGTTCGTCAATAAACCAAGAGATAAACCTTGTAAAATAAAGTCTCCAGTCATAAAAAATTCCGTTCTTCAATAAATTATTAAGAAATACTGGTGTGGATATAGAAATGACCCCATCTGGCGCAAGATTGGCATCAAAGCTAAATTCTTCTGCCAACCTCAAAGATATAAGTCCTCCCATAGATAATCCACATATATATACTTTTTTATATTTTCTCCTGTTATCTAAATATATATCTTTTGCATAAGTATACCATTGAGAAAAATAAGTTTTTTTAAAATTTTCTTCAGATACGCCGTGACCAGGATAAAGTGGAACAACAACATTGTATTCCTTAACAAAAGTGTAAGCTATGTCTCTAAATTCCTGAGGTGTAGCTTTGTAACCATGATAAAATATAATAACTGCATTACTATTAGAATTTGTATGGAAAATTGGGGAAGCCAAAGGAGAAATTAAATTTGAATAATTAGGCAAATTATATTTTATCGGCTCTTTATAAAGAAAGGTGGTCTCATTTAAGAGATAAATTATTATCCATACAATCAATAAAATTAATATCATTTTCATAAATTTAAAATGAGTTGTCATAATTTTATCTTCCTTCTTTATTAAAGAAGGATAAAGTTTTTAGGGCATCTTATTTTGCCCATAATCGCACAGTCTGAAGTGGTAAAACCTCTGAAGGCCGTGCTACAAGGTGCTTTAAACCCTTAATCTTACGATAATGGCATTAAATAGAATGGTTATCTCTTGTCTCTGCTCTCGCAGTGGCAATATGTTAGAAAAATTAAGTTTACGCTAATGAGTAAGTAAAACAGGAGCTTATACTTTAAGGCCACTTAAAGCTATACCACGAACAAAGAATCTCTGATTAAAGACATATACAATAAGCACAGGGATAAGAACAATCACAGCAGCAGCCATAAGCAATGTCCAGTTAGTTGTATACAATCCTTGAAAAGTAGCTAGACCTACAGGTAAAGTTTTCATTTCCATTGAATTTGTTACAATTAATGGCCACATAAAATCATTCCATATATACATAAATGTAAATGTTGTTAAAGTAGCAAGAGCGGGTTTAGAAAGGGGCACAATAATCTGCCAATATATTCTAAATTTTGTAGCACCATCTATTACTGCAGATTCTTCTAAATCTCTCGGAATAGAAAGAAAGAACTGTCGTAAAAGGAAAGTGCCATAAGCTGAAAACATTCCAGGTAAAATCAGTGCCTGATATGTATCTATCCAGCCTAATTTTTTTATTAAGATAAAAACAGGAATCATTGTAACAGTACCTGGAATCATCAAAGTAGCAAGGTAACCTAAAAATAGTTGGTCTCTGAATTTAAAGTTCAATCTTGCAAAAGCATAGGCTGCAAGTGATGATGTAAATACCTGTCCAAATGTTACAGTTATACTTACAATTATACTATTAATAAAAAATCGTCCAAAAGGCACAGCCTTCCACGCTGCAATATAATTCTGCCATATTATCTTTACTTTTTTATAAGGTTTAAGAGAAGCAGTAGGAACTTCTTTTATCTCTTCTATAATCTTACCATCACGGTAAATCATTACTTCTGCAATATCCTTTTTTATTTTTAATCTAATAACCTTTTCCAATTTCCCATTAATTGTTGTAGTATAAAGTCCATATGATACACCATTATATGTAACTCTTATTTGAGATTTAGGTATAAATTCAGGTGGATAAGTAAATACAGCACCTGGTTCTTTAAGAGAAGTAGATATCATCCAGATAAATGGTGCAATCATTATAATGCCACCAGATGAAAGGACTATATATAATACCAATTTCTGAAAAAATCTTCGTATTTTTTCTTTTTTAGATATAGATATTTTTTGAGCCATATTTTAATTCCTCCTACATTAAATTTAATCATTCTATGATACTATGTAAAAGAATACTCAACTTTCTGGCCAGCATATTTCCACTGTGCCAAAGTTACAACAAACATAATAAGGAATAGGAACCATGCAATAGCAGAAGCATATCCCATTTTATACCATACGAATGCATTATTATAAATGTAATACACAATAGTTGTAGTTGAGCCAGCGGGGCCACCACCTGTCATAACATAGATTTCACCAAATGCTTGAAATCCCCATATTATTCCCATTACCACAACAAAAAAATTTGTAGGGGCGAGCATTGGAAAAGTTATATGCCAAAACTTTTGCCAACTATTTGCTCCATCAATAGAAGCTGCTTCATATAATTGCTCTGGTATACCTTGTAAAGCTGCAAGATAAAGGAGCATATTATAACCTGCTCCTTTCCATATCCACATTATCATAATAGCTGGTTTTGCCCAGGTTGTACTTGCAAGCCACTGTGGCGGATGTTTAATTCCAATTAGTCTTAAAAAACTGTTTAAAAGACCAAAATCAGGATTGTATATCCATCTCCATAAAAGTGCAACAGCTACCATTGACGAAATAACAGGCATAAAATATACTGTTCTAAAAATTACCATACCTTTTAACTTATGATTCATAAGTAAAGCTAGGATAAGGGATACAGCCATTCCTATTGGAATTCCTAACATAAGAAATAATGTATTATAAAAATATTTCCAAAAAAGCTTATCTTGAATCAATGTTATAAAGTTTTTAATGCCAACAAATTTTATCTCCTTAAATATATCCCATTGGCAAAAAGCTAAAATCAAAGAAGCCAGAACAGGCAAAAGTGTAAATGTTAAAAATCCTAATATATTTGGTAACAGAAATGTATAACCTGTAAGGTGTTCTCTTAATGCTGCTTTTCTTCTTTTTTTCTTTTGTATTTTTAAATCAATTATTTGTTGCTCTTCATTTTTTTCCATAATATAAGAAGCCTCCTTCAAAAATGTAGGAATAATATAATTTTTTTCAATCTCTTAGTCAAGCATTTTTTTAAATTCTTTTTCAAATATTTCCACAGTAAGATCGTCAATTATACAAAATTCAAGCATCTTTATTTTAGTATTAGGATTTTCGTTCATATATTTTTTCACAGCATTAAGCATTACACGTGCACATCTATCTTTAGGAAACCCAAATATTCCTGAACTTACAGCTGGGAATGCAATTGTATAAAGATTATTTTCATCAGCTACTTTTAAAGCATTATAAACAGCATTTGTAAGTTTATTATCCTCATCTCCTTCACCCCATCGAGGTCCGACAGTGTGTATAACTTTTTTGGCAGGTAATTTTCCAGCAGTTGTAATAGCTGCATTACCTACAGGCACATATCCAATTTTATTTGACTCTTCCTGAATAACATAACCTCCTTTTCGGACAATAGCACCAGCTACACCACCGCCATGCTGAAGATGTGAATTTGCAGCATTCACTATTGCATCTACTGGCTCTTCTGTTATATCTCCCTTTTTTAGTATAATCGCAATATCAGGATTTTCTTTTACAGTAAATTTTAATATTACTTCACCCATAAAGATTTGCCTCCTTATCACTGAATGTAATATTTCAGGTTTTCTATAAAACCAAAAATTATTATTTGCTTGCAGTTTTTAAGGAAACAAGGCATACCTGTTCCCTCCAACCAGAGATTTATCTCTGTTATATTCTATAATCTAAACAGGACAAAGTCTTGTTTCTACATTATTTTTTTGGAAAATCTGAATTGTTATCAATAAATTTTGTCACAAAATAGAAGCGACAAAAATTTATTATTTTGTTTAATCAATCTTTCACCATCATTTTAAAATTGATATTCCACTGTAATTTGAATTGTTTCAATTTTATTATTGGATTTATTAATAAGATGCATAAGATAGCTATCAACTAATGCAGCCTCAACTTTTACAATTTTAAAAGCATAAGCACCGACGCCGATACTCCACAATAATTGGGTTTCATTTGAACCATCAGAATGAATGAAAGAATCAGTAAAAAGGCCTGTCCGCATATGAGCACCAGTTTGTTCTTCTAAGAACATAATTCCGATATGTGGATGAATAGTTTTAAAAAGACCGGATTTAATTTGTGAGACAGGTGCAATCTGCGAACCATTTTCAATTCGTTCTATAGACTTCCAATTCTGATATTCTAAATCAAAAGCGCCAACGAGTTTTCTTGTTATAAGAAATGCTGTTCCAATTGTAAGAATATCTGGGAAAGTTTCTTTTGTATAAGAGTTCCATTTAACAGTGATTTTACTATTATAATTTAGTCCAATATGAGTCTTTTTGGCTAATCTATAAAGAACGCCGAATTGGAAGTTATATCCCCAAGCATCAGCAGATGACCCACCAATATAAGTGGAATAAACCAAAGCAGGTGAAAAGCCTACAGCAATATTAGGTAAAATTTCAGATGCAATGACTGGTGCAAATTTATAGACAGCAAATTCGTAAGGAATTTTTCTCTGAAATGGTGAGTATGTAGCGAGAGCAATGGTAGTAGAATACTTATTTTTTAATGGATACACAAAACCTATAAGAGCAGGGATCTTATATGTAAGTTTCAATGTTGTATCTATTAGAGTCAAGATTTTTATTTGTGCATCAAGTGTATAGAATATAGAAAATTTTTCCGCTTGAATAATGCCTGCGGGATTAAAATATACAGCAGAGACATCATCAGCAATTGCTGTAAAAGCTGCACCTGTTGCAATCCCTTTTGCACCACAGCGATATACATCATAACCTCGCCACTGCGTGTGTAAAGTATTATTTAAAAATAGCATAAAAATCAAAACAAATAAAATCTTTCTCATCTTGTCCATCCTCCTTATTTAATCTCTAACCCAAGAATAGCTATATCATCCTGCTGTATATAATTATCCACTTTTTTTTGGATACCAACTATCTTAGATAATAACTTTTTTATTGGAAGTTCTCTATTATTTATAATGACTTGTGTAAATTTTTTAAATGCACCATCATAATCTTTTATTCCAGTAGCTTCAAATATTCCATCAGTAAATAAAAGCAATTTATCTTTATGCTTTAATTTAAATGTATTTTCATATAAATTTATATTCTCAAACCAGCCAGCAGGCAATGAATGTTTTCCTAAATATATCAAATTTTTTTCATTGTTGCGAATTACAATAGAGGAATGATGTCCCGCAGAGGAATATGTTAAAGTTAAGCTATTAATATCAAAAACACAGTAAAATATTGTTACTTGAGGATTTCCTTCAAAATTTGTCTCTATTAATTTTTTATTTAAATTTTCTATTACCTGTTTAGGTGAATTTATAATCTTTCGTCTAAATACTGTTGAAGTCATTTCTATAGATTGTTTTACAAAAACAGTAAGCATTGCTGCGGCAATTCCATGCCCCGCTACATCTGCAACATAAAATGCTATATATTGGTCATCAAGCACCTTTATATCAAAAATATCACCGCCCATCGTTTCTGTTGGTGAATAATAACCAGAAAATTCATATTGATCTGTTTGTGGAAAACTTTTAGGTATAAGAGACATCTGAATTTTTTTTGCATATGAGAGGTTCCTTTTATATTCTCTTTCCATTGTATAAGGCAATTTAGTTGTAAAATGTTTTTTTATTTTTTGTAATAATGCCATCTTTATAAGTCAAATTTTAGTAAAATTAAATACTATGTCAAGTTTTAAGTAAAGAGAGTGAAATTTTTTATAATTTATTTTAGGAAACAATATTCTATCTGTTTACTACAATTGTAAATTATAATATTGGATTTAGAGTTATTTTTTTAATAATTCTTTTATATTCTTTTTGCCTTCCTCAACTCCGGGTTGATTGTAAGGATTTATATTATAGAGTTCGCCTGAAAATGCAGTTTGAATTTCATAAAAATAGATAAACTGGCCAATAGTATATTCATCTATTCGTGGGAAGATTATTTTGCAATTAAAAACTCCATATTTTGTTAATGCTTTTTCAGTAGCAACAAGTTCAATATTCAAGATTTTCTGTAATGTATGATAATGATATAAAGTGAGTTCTGGAATATTTTTAAATTCAGCAGGAATTTTTATATTTTGTTGTGACTTCTCAATTTTTATAAGAGTAATTATTTTATCTTTTGGACCCTCATTATATAATTGAATCTGTGAGTGCTGGTCAGTTGCACCAAGTGCTTTAACAGGTGTCTGACCTGCAAAAACTTTTTTACCATTCCTATTATACATCTTTCCAAGACTTTCAGCCCATAATTGTCTGTACCAGTCTGCAAAAGTATAAAGTTTATTAGAATATGGCATCATAACAGAAATCTTTTTTTTATATTTGACATCTGCGATATAATGCAAGAGTGAATTAAGATAAGGTGGAATTTCCATTATATCTTTCTTTTTTAACCATTTATCAACTACTCGCGCACCCTCAAGAAGTTTATCAATATTTATTCCGATAAGTGCCGCTGGAAGCAACCCCACAGACGAAAGAACAGAAAATCGTCCACCTACATCTGATGGAATATAAAATGTTTTAAGAGCAAATTCTTTTGCAATCTTTAATAATATCCCCTTCTCTCTATCAGTAACTGCTACAATATTATGTTTTATTTTTTTTATCCCTAATTTTTTCTTTATTAAATTAAAAACAATAAGAAACTGAGCCATAGTTTCAGTAGTTGTGCCAGATTTAGTAATTACTATGAATAAGGTTTTGCGAAAATTTATAATATCAAGCACAGGTAAAACAAAATCAGGGTCAACATTATCAAGAATAAACAACCTTGGGAAATTATTTCTTGCTTTTTTATCAACATAATTATAATTTAAAGGTTTTAAACTATTAAGAAGTGCAGTAACACCAAGTGCTGACCCACCTATTCCAAGCACAACTATATCATCATATTTTCCAAAGTTTCCTTTTGCATATTTTTTTATCTCTTTTATATCACTATTAGTGAATAATAAATTTCTAAACCCAAGTTCTCCTGCTTTTATCTTGGAATCAATTGTATCTTTTGCATCATAAGCTTTTTTAAGATATTTTTTTAGTACACGAGGATTGATAAAGTTTTTGTCAATTAAATTTGACGCATCATAAATTATTGTTCTCATTTTCCACCTCCATTATATTGATTTATGTCTTTCATATATCTCAAAATTATGCAAAGATTCATTGAAAACTGAAGATTAAAAGATTTTTCAATATGAATCTCACAATCTAAAAGGGGAGTCCAATTGATTATAAAATTTGCCTTGATAAGAATTCCTTTTTTTGAGTGTATTAAGGATTTTTTGGATAACGAGTTGTTTATTTAAGACCCATTCTGGTGCAACAAGATTTTCTCTGTCTGTTTCACCTGTAAGCCTTGAGATTATCATATTTTCAGGCAATATTTCAAGAATATCTGCAACTATTTCTACATATTCATCAAGCGTAAGTAAGCTAAACTTTTCTTTCTCATATAGCTGAGCAAGTTTTGAACTTTTAGGTATATAAAGAGAATGTATTTTTATAGCATCAGAGAAACCTGGTGATGCCACAAACCTTGCTGTCTGAAGCATTTCTGCTTTTGTTTCTGTTGGAAGCCCAACAATAATATGCGTTGTAATCTTCAAAGGGAATTGACGAGTAAGTCTAATAGCATTCACATAATCATCCACGCTATGCCCTCTTTCAATAAAGTTAAGGGATTTTTGATGAATAGATTGGAGTCCATATTCTATCCATACTTCATATTTTTTAGTATAAGATGATATTAATTCAAGTTTTTCGCGATTTATACAATCAGGTCGTGTACCAATAATAATTCCAACAATATCACCTTTATTACACTTCAATGCAGTATTATAAATCTCTTTTAATTTATTAACTGGCGCGTATGTATTAGTAAAAGCCTGAAAATATAGAAAGAACTTTTCAGTTTTATATTTCCGTAACAAAATTTCTCTTGCAGATTCTATCTGTTCTTTTATACTCTTTCCTTGTTTAAATAGTCTATTACCACTTCCATAAGCATCACAATAGATACAGCCGCCCCACCCTTTTGTGCCATCACGGGTGGGGCAAGTAAACCCTGCATCTATTGTAATCTTATATACTTTGGTATTAAATCGTTGTTTTAGATACTCGCTTAAAGGGTAATATAATCTTTTTTTTACCATTCAGCATTTGGACTTTGTGGCTGTAGCTGCACACCTATCTTAATTCTCCAATCATATGGAGACCTTTTAGACGCACCAAGTGATAATGAACAATCAACCACAATTGGATAATCTATAGGTTTTACCCTTGCACCAAATATAAAATTCCAAGCAGAACCACCGGAAATCGTTTCAGTAGTTTCGTGATCATTTTCTTTAATTTTTCGTTTACCTTCAAGAAGTTGATTTAATTCAAAACCACCAGCAAGTTTTAAGAAAGGCGTAAATTTATATCCAAGTCTTAAATTTATATTTAATAATGAATTAGGTCTTACCTTCATACCGCCTCCTAAATCAGCATAAGTTAAATAGATAGGTTCAAAACCCAGATTAAAATCAAAATCAATATCTTTAATCGCACTTGAGATATAAAGTCCAGCGATAAGCCCCAAGCTCTCATATTTATGAACTGGAATCCTTAATCCAGTCCCGAGAGCATATGCAGGACCATTCAAAACTTTACCGAGTTTAAATTTTAAAAGTTCGGTCCATTCTTCCCATTCATAATCAGAATCCCCTGAACTTAAATAGCTAATACGATTCTGTAATTCCACTGCGGGTGAGATACCAAAATCTAACCCAAAGTCAAATACAGATGTATCACCTATGTCATTCTCTAAATAAGCCCAATTTAAAATAAATCTCAAATTTCGGGCACCTAACATACCACCTGATTTCATTTCAAGTGGCTCATAAGTTTGTGCAAATAAAATTGAAGCACTTAAACTTAATAGAAAAAGAATAGTTGTTAATCTTCTCATTGTTTTACCTCCATTTTTAAAAAGTTTTTTTCACAATAAAATATTGAAATTTATAAATTTTTATTTATCTTTCAATCAGATAAGCTGGACATTTTCCCAGCTTATCTGATATAAGAGTGCTCGGAAATTATAATTTAAGATATATAAACAATTAAAACATTGCCATTTTGATTTTTACATTTTTTCATTTCCATTCATTTTGCAAAAGGACCTTTTAAATAAGTTGTTAAAATTAATATAAATTATCAAAGAGCATCTTAATCTTATGTTATTCTGAAAAATTTTTCATAAACATTTTCCACTACCATTCAGGTGATAAATAATATTCAACCCTTTAAGTGTAAGGTCGGGTTCATATATAGTTGGATAATCAATACTTTCTCGGAATAGCGAAGCAAAGCCACCAGTTAAAATAATTTTTGAATTTTTGTCATAATTTTCCATTAGAAGTTTTATAATATAATTTATAGCACCAACATTTTGGTAATAAAGACCAGCCTGAAGCCCAGCCACAGTATTATCACCTATAATCCAATTAGGTTTAATAAATTCCACCTCAGGTAATTTGGCTGTTCCAATATGAAGTGCGTTTCTCATTAAAGTTATGCCCGGTAGTATAAGTCCACCACAATAATTCTTCTCTTTATCAATAAAACAGAAGGTTGTCGCAGTACCAAAATCAATTATTATAAGTGGTGCTCCATATAGATTAACTCCAGCAGCTGCATTTACAAGTCTATCTGCACCGATTTCTTCTGGATTTTTATATTTTATATTTATTCCAAGATTTAATTTATATGAAACAATCAAAGGTTCAACGCCAAAATTCTCTCTGAATAGTGAAACGAATACCTTATCTAATGGAGGCACTACGCTGGAAAATATACCAGCATCTATTGTAATATCTTTTTTTGTAAGTAACCATTCTATTAATGCACTATATTCGTCTGCAGTTTTTTTAAAATCTGTAGCGATTCTCCATTTCTCAAGTAAATTGTTATTATTAAATATTCCAATTACTATATTTGTATTTCCAATATCAATTCCAAGAAGCATTATTTATCTTCCTTTTTTATAAATTCAATAGCATCTTTAATTCTTTTTATTGTTTTTTCTTTACCTATAAGCATCATTATATCTAATAGATCAGGTGATATAAGTTTACCAGTTAATGCCACTCTAATTGATTGAAAAAAATCTTTTCGTTTTATTTCTACCTTTTGGGAAAGAGTTTCAAGAGCTGATGTGATAGTTTCTCTCTCCCATCTTTCTACTTTTTCTAAAATGCTTATAATTTGATTGTATAACGATATACAATCAAATTTCTGGAAAAATTTTTTTATAGCATCATCAGAAAAATTTACTTTTTCTTTGAAGAAAAAGTCAGCATAAAATGTAATATCTTTTAAAAGTCTTAATCTTGCACCTATTAGTTCTACAATTTTTTTTATGTATTCAAAATTATTTCCAACATCCTTTTCACTAATAAGCCCATCTTTTATAAGAAATGGGATACACATTTTTGTTCTTTCTTCAAGAGACAATTTTTGGATATAATAATTATTTAGCCATTCAAGTTTTTTGAAACTGAAAACTGCGGGATTTTTACTAACTTTTTTTAAAGAAAATTTTTGAATTAATTCTTCAACAGTAAAAATTTCTTGCGTATCGTCATATCCCCAACCCAATCTGGCAAGATAATTAATCATTGCTTCTGGGAGATATCCAATTTCACGAAATTGTTGAACTGCAGTTGCGCCGTGTCGTTTACTTAGCCTTGTTTTATCTTCACCTAAAATCATAGGAAGATGCGCAAATTTTGGGATAGGAAATCCTAAAGCTTTATAAATTAAAATTTGCTTTGGTGTATTAGATATGTGGTCATCACCTCTAATCACATAATTTATTTTCATTAATGCATCATCAATTACAACAGCAAAATTATATACAGGGTATCCATCACTTTTCATAATTATGAAATCATCAAAATTATTTGTATGGAATCTAATTTCTCCTCTTATAATGTCTTGAATAATGATCTCATCATTCCAATCCATTTTAAGTCGTACTGTAAATGACTGACCTTCTGCAATTCTTTTTTTTATTTCTGTATCCGTAAGGTTTCTACATTTTCCATTATATTTGTATTGTATCTTTTTTTCTTTTGCTTTTTTTCGAGCCTGTTCTATCTCTTCTTGGGTACAAAAACATCTAAAAGCTTTATTTTCATACAATAATTTTTCTGCATATTTTTTATATATGTGAATTCGTTGCGATTGAAAATATGGTCCATAATTTCCACCTACTTCAGGGCCCTCATCCCAAGTAAGTCCAAGCCACCTCATACCATCAATTATAGCGTGAATAGATTCTTTGGTAGAACGCTGTATATCAGTATCTTCTATTCTGAGTATAAATTTTCCCTTATTCTTTTTAGCAAAAAGCCAATTATAAAGCGCTGTTCTTGCCCCTCCAATATGGAGGTAGCCTGTAGGTGAAGGTGCAAATCTTACTCTAACTTGATTCATTTAATTAATATTATAAAATCGCCTTTTCAGTTTCTGGGTCAAAAAGATGAATTTTACTCATATCAAATACCATTTCAATATCTTCATTTACATAAACTTCTGTTCGTGTATCAACTCTGGCAGTAATCTGATTTTTGCCAGTTGATAAATATACAAGTATTTCTGAACCCAAAGGCTCAACGACTTCAACAGTCAATTTTACAGTGTTTTCAGGTGCAGATTCTTTGTATAATAACTTGTCATAAATATGTTCAGGTCTTATACCAATTATAAGTTTTTTTCCAATATAATTTTGAACTATCTCCTTATAATCATCAGGCAACTTAACTCTAAAAGTCCCTTCATCAAGCCATATTCCATTTTTTTCTTCAATTACATCTGTTTCAATAAAATTCATTGGTGGTGAACCAATAAAACCAGCAACAAACTTATTAGTAGGTTTATCATAAAGTTCAAGCGGTGAAGCGATTTGCTGAATATATCCATCTTTCATTACTACAATTCTTTCACCCATTGTCATAGCTTCAACTTGGTCATGTGTAACATAAATCATAGTAGTTTGTAACCTTGTATGAAGTTTACTCAACTCCGCACGCATTTGTACCCTTAATTTTGCATCAAGATTTGAGAGGGGTTCATCAAATAAAAATACTTGTGGCTTTCTTACAATTGCTCTACCTACAGCAACTCTCTGCTTTTGACCACCAGAAAGCTCTTTGGGTTTGTTATATAATAATTTTTCTATTCCTAAAATTGCAGCAGCCTCCTCAACTCTTTCTTTTATTACATTTTTTGGGTATTTCCTTAATTTTAGTCCAAATGCAATGTTATCATATACAGTCATATGAGGATAAAGTGCATAATTTTGAAATACCATTGCAATATCTCTATCTTTAGGTGGAATATCATTTACAAGCTTATCACCAATATATAATTCACCATCGCTAATATCTTCCAGACCAGCTATCATTCTTAATGTTGTAGATTTTCCACACCCAGATGGTCCAACTAATACAATAAATTCTTTATCACGCACTTCAAATGTAGCATCTACAACTGCTTTTGTTCCATTTGGATATATCTTTGTAACATGATTAAGAAATACCTTCGCCATCTTTAGTTCCTCCTTAATAATTTAAAAGTGTTCGGAAATTATAACTTAAAACATACCTAAAATTATAAATCATACACTTTGAATTTACCTACTTTCAAAAGACACCCCCACACTTACAGGATGTAAGTGAGGAATGTGCCTTTTCACACTTAAATTACCGAACACTCTCAATTTGCTACTGTAAATTATAAAAATATATTCATTTGATTTTAAAAGTCAATAAATTTTTTAAGAGTGTTGATTTATTGTTAACAAAGTTGTGCACCGTCCCTCATTTTTTTATTTTATCACTATTACCTGAGGACTTTATAATTGAATACTTAGCAAGATTAAGCTCTATCTGTAGAAAAAATTTGCCATGAATTTGTGCTTCATAAACTGGTATAAAATTTTCATCAAGAATATTAAATTTTATATTTTTTAAATTTTTCATATTAGGTAATATTATTTCTATATTTTGCTCTATATTTAGTGGATTTTTAAATTTAACTTCATATATATTATTTTTTACTTTTCTTAAAATATATCCAATAAATTTAAAATCTCTTTTATAATTTCTTTTAAAAGTTACGGTGTTTTCATCGTATCCCCAGTAAAAACCTTTAAAATAAGGTCTATGACTCACAGAATCAAGTTCTTTTTTCCATATTTCAAGTTTGGATTTTGACTTTTTATAATATGAATCAATGGCATCTCTATAAACCCTTGTCGTGTTGGCAACATAATATATGCTTTTCATTCTTCCTTCTATTTTAAAGGCATCAATTCCAGCATCTATAAGTTCGTGTATATGCTCAATCATACATAAATCTTTTGAAGAAAGGAGATAAGTTCCTCTCTTATCTTCTTCAATTTGTAAAAGAGGTTCATTTCGTTTTTTCTCTATTAAATAATATTCCCATCTACAGGGTTGAGCACAGTCACCTCTATTTGCATTTCTTCCAGTAAAATATTCACTCAAAAGACATCGTCCTGAGTATGAAACACACATCGCCCCATGAATAAATGTCTCTATTTCAATATTTACTTGCTTTTTTATTTCTCTTATCTCATCCAATGTTAACTCTCTCGCAAGAATTATTCTTTTTATACCCAATTCCTTAAAAAACTCCGCAGAATAAAAATTTGTTATATTTGCCTGAGTACTTAAAATTAAATGAAACTTATTCTTGAAAAATTTATTTATAAAATAAATTACACCAGCATCTGAGATTATCAATTTTTTTAATCCAATTTCTAAAAGTTTCCCCAGGTAATTTTTCAATTCATCAAATTCATAATTTCTAAAATACACATTTATTGTTATATAAACATTCTTTTTTAATTTTTTAGCAATATTTAAGATATAATTAATTTCTTCTAATGAAAGGTTACCAGCATGAGCACGAAGATTAAATTTTTTTCCCCCTAAATATATACCATCAGCTCCATATATAAATGCCACTTCAGCTTTTTCAACATTACCTGCTGGTGAAATCAATTCAACTTTTTTCATTATAAATTTTGTTTAAAAACAACCAATATTATTGGCTCTGTAAATCTTCAGAATTTCGGATATTTACCACTGTAACTTCACGGTTAATATTTCTCATAAATCCAGCCAAAACTTTACCTGGTCCAATTTCGTAGAATTGTTTTATATTATTTTCTATTAATTTCTGCATAGAATTTTTCCATAAAACTGGAGATGTTATCTGCTTTATTATAAGTTCTTTTATTTTAACAGGGTCATTTTCAAATTCAGCAGATGTATTCATTATAATTGGAATTTTCGGTTTTTTAATTACGATTTTATCTAAAGCCTCTTTTAATTTATCTTCAGCAATTTTCATAAGTGGACTATGAAAAGCACCGCTAACTTTAAGAATTACAGCACGCTTAGCACCTTTCTCTTTTAAAGCTTCTACTGCTTTTTCCACTCCATTCTGTGTTCCAGAAATCACAAGTTGAGCAGGAGAATTATAATTTACAGGTACAACAATTTCTCCCTTACTGCTAATCTCTTTACATACATCCTCTACTATTTTATCTTCAAGTCCTATAATAGCAGCCATTGTTCCTGGATTCTTTTCGCATGCTTCATTCATTGCTTCACTTCTTATTTGTACTAATTTAAGCCCTGTGCTAAAATCAAAGCAACCTGCTGCTTGGAGTGCAGAATATTCTCCTAAGCTGAATCCTGCTACTACATCCGGTCTAATCTTTTTTTCGTTTGAGATTAATTTGTTTAAAATAGCACTAACAACATAAACGCTGGGTTGAGTATATTTAGTAAGTTTTAATTCCTCTTCAGGTCCTTCAAAACAAACCTTTTTTAAACCGGGAATAAGATTATCAGCTTCATCAAAGTATTCTTTTGCAAGTGGATATTTTTCATATAGATCTTTACCCATTCCCACATACTGAGAGCCTTGACCCG
>CAZSCZ010000034.1:0-15809 GCA_964605455.1 uncultured Spirochaetia bacterium | reverse complement strand
TTGTAAAGCTTTTAATGCAGATTTTGATGGCGATCAGATGGCGGTCCATGTGCCACTTTCAATTGAGGCTCAAATAGAAAATTGGATGCTTATGCTTTCATCAAGAAACTTGCTTTTACCTGCAAATGGCACCCCAATAGTTATCCCAACTCAAGATATGGTCCTGGGAATAGGATTCTTAACTAAAGAAAAACCAGGTGCAAAAGGAGAAGGTAAGATCTATTCTTCAATAGAAGAAGCTTTTATGGCGTATGAAAAAGGTATTGTTGAACTTAATTCAAAAATTAAAGTGGAAATAAATGATAAATTTTATGAAACCACTATAGGAAGAATCATTTTTAATAGTATTTTACCACCTGATCACCCATTTGAAAATAAAATGTTTACCAGCAAGAAACTTACACTATTAGTTGATAGACTTTATAGAAAATATGGTGTAGAGACTACTGCTAAAGTATTAGACAAAATTAAGGAAATAGGATTTCATTATGCAACTATTTACGGAGTCTCTATAGGATTGAATGATATAATTGAGCCAAATAATAAAAGAGAGATTATAGAGAAATCAAAAGCAGAAGTTGCTGTTGTAGAAGAACATTATAGGAAAGGCTATATTACAAATTCAGAACGATATAATAAAGTAATTGATATATGGGTAACAACTAATGAGAAAGTAGCAGCAGATATGCTTCATAATTTGGAAAAGGATAAAGATGGATTTAATTCTGTGTATATGATGGTAGAGACAGGGGCACGTGGTAGCAAACAACAGGTAAGACAGTTAGGTGGTATGAGGGGGCTTATGGCTAAACCTTCGGGTGAGATTATAGAATTACCAATTATATCAAGCTTTAAAGAAGGTCTTTCAGTTTTGGAATATTTTATTTCTACACACGGTGCAAGAAAAGGACTTGCCGATACTGCTCTTAAAACTGCTAATGCCGGGTATCTTACACGGAGATTAGTAGATGTTGCTCAGGATGTGGTGGTTACTGAAGATGATTGCGGAACTATTAATGGAATTGAAATAAAGGCTCGTTCAACAGAAGAAGAAGATATTATGATGTTTAAAAAAAGAATAATTGGACGCGTAGCTCTTTACGATATATATGCACCAAGTATAAAGAAGAGAATTGTTAAAGCAAATGAAGAAATTACAGAAGAGGCCGCAGAAGCAATTGTTTCTGCAGGTATAGAAAGTGTTAAAATAAGATCTGTATTAACTTGTGAATCAAAACATGGAGTATGTAGATTATGCTATGGTAGAGACCTTTCGTCTAATAGAATGGTAGAAAAGGGTGAATCTGTTGGAATTATTGCCGCTCAATCAATTGGGGAACCAGGAACACAGCTTACTTTGCGAACATTTCATATAGGTGGAACAGCATATACGGAATTTGAAGAAGGTAAAATTCAATATGGGTATCCTGTTTATATTGAGAAACTTCCAAAGAAAATTATTGTAAATAATAAAGGTGAGAATCTTATAAGTAGAAGAGGAGAAATAATCCTCAGACAGATATATCAAATATGGAATAAAAAAGATGTAAAACTATCAATAGAGTTGAATAAAAAAGTTGTACCTGGAATGGAAATAGGCACAGGAAAAAAGAAAGAAAAACTTGTAGCAGAATATATAGGTGTTTTAAAAGAGATACAGGATAAGTATGTAATAATGAGCGAAAGAAAGGTAAGAAAACTAAAGATAGGCACAAAGATATTTGTTAAAGAAAAAGAGATTGTGCCAAAAGGAAAGCTAATTGCTGTATTTGATGCTTTTTATGAGCCTATTATTACAGAACATTCAGGGACTGTTAAATTCAAAGATATAATTATTGGACAAACTCTTAAAGAAGAGAAAGATGAAGATGCAGGTGTTATTAATCGTGTCATTATTAAGAGTAAAGAAAAAGAGCTTGAACTTCAGCCGCGTATTACTGTGATAAGAGATAATGGAAAGTCCGAAAACTATGTTATGCCTTACAGAGCTAATCTTGTAGTAAAAGAAGGTGATAGAGTAGAAGTTGGCGATATACTTGCAAAAATCCCTGAGAAAATTTCTAAAACAAAAGATATCACAGGTGGACTTCCACGTGTTGAAGAATTGTTTGAGGCAAGAAGACCGAGAGATTGTGCTGTAGTGAGTGAAATTGATGGGACAGTAGAGTTTGGTGGAATTGTTAAAGGCAAACGTATCATAAAAGTTAAAAATGAAACAGGCGAGGAAAGAAAATATTTTATTCCAATTGGAAAACATTTAACAGTGCATGAAGGTGATATGGTAAAAGCTGGTGATCCTCTTGATGATGGTCCAATTGATCCACTTGATATATTACGAATTAAAGGAGAACAAGATTTGCAGGAGTACTTGCTGAATGAGATTCAGGCTGTATATAGATTGCAGAATGTAGATATTAATGATAAACATATTGAAATTATTATCAGGCAGATGATGAGACGAGTTGAAATTACAGATGCTGGTGATACAAAATTTATTATTGGGAATACAGTTGATAAGTTTGAATTTCGTGAAGAAAATGAAAGAGTATTAAAAGAAGGTGGGAAACCAGCAATGGGTAGACCTACACTTTTAGGTATAACAAAATCTTCTTTAAGTACAACCAGCTTTATTTCTGCTGCCTCGTTTCAGGAAACCACACGAGTTCTAACTGATGCTGCTATTAAAGGTAAAGTTGATCATCTCCTTGGTTTAAAAGAGAATGTAATAATTGGTCATCTAATACCAGCGGGCACAGGTTTGAGAGATTATCAGAACATAAAAGTAGAGGTCAAATCACCACGAGTCAAAAAAGCTGAAGAAGCATTGTTTCAAGATATTTCCAGTGAAAAAAAATAATAAAAATTTTTTATTTAAAGCTTGACGCCAGCTTTTAAAAATATTATATTAGGCAAACTTTAACCTGATTGGTTGGAAGGAGAAAGATGGTAACAATAAATCAATTAATAAGGAAAGGTAGAGAAAAGGTTATAACTAAAAGTAAGTCGCCTGCGTTGATGAATTGTCCGCAAAGGAGAGGAGTCTGTGTGCGTGTTATGACTGTTACACCGAAGAAACCAAATTCCGCATTAAGGAAAGTAGCAAGAGTTCGTTTGACTAATGGAATAGAAGTTACTGCATATATACCTGGGATAGGGCATAGTTTGCAGGAACATTCGGTTGTTCTTGTAAGGGGTGGACGTGTAAAGGACCTACCAGGGGTTAGATATCATATTGTTCGCGGCGCTCTTGATGCGCTTGGTGTTGCCGATAGAAAAAAGGCAAGATCAAAATATGGCACTAAAAAACCTAAGGCTTGATTAATGAGGTGGATTTATTATGCCAAGAAGAAAACAGGCAATTAAAAGAAGAGAAATTTTGCCTGATACTAAATATAATAGTGTGCTTGTAAGTAAGTTTATAAATAAAGTAATGTGGAATGGTAAAAAAAGTATTGCTGAAAAAATTGTTTATCGGGCATTAGATATACTTGCTCAAAGAACAAAGAGAGAGCCGCTTGAAGCGTTTCAAAAAGCGTTAGATAATGTTAAACCTGAAGTTGAACTTAAATCAAGACGTGTTGGTGGTGCAACTTATCAGATACCTGTAGAAGTTAAACCTGAAAGGCAAGTTTCTTTGGCTATGCGATGGGTTATAGGATTTGCCCGAGAGAGAAAAGGGAAGCCAATTGCTGAAAAATTGGCACAAGAACTTTTGGATGCATATAATGGAACAGGTGCATCTGTTAAAAAACGTGATGATACTCATAAAATGGCTGAAGCTAATAGAGCATTTGCGCATTTTAGATGGTAGGGAGTGAAACATTATGCCAAGAGAAGTTGAAATTGAAAAAACAAGAAATATTGGGATTGTGGCTCATATTGATGCTGGAAAAACCACAATTACTGAGCGAATTTTGTATTATACAGGTAAAACTTATAAAATTGGTAATGTTGATGAAGGTAATACTGAAATGGATTGGATGGAGCAGGAGCGTGAACGAGGTATAACTATTACTGCTGCTGCTACTACCTGTTTCTGGCGAGGACATAGAATTAATATAATTGATACACCAGGTCATGTAGATTTTACAGTAGAGGTGGAAAGGTCATTAAGAGTGCTTGATAGTGCTGTTGGTGTTTTTAGTGCTGTTGAGGGCGTAGAACCTCAATCTGAAACTGTTTGGCGACAGGCTGATAGATATGGTATCCCTAAATTGGCGTTTGTAAATAAAATGGATAGAATAGGTGCAGATTTCTTTAGAACCGTGGATATGATTAAAAAAAGACTCTCTGATAAAATTGTTTTACTTCAACTTCCAATAGGAAAAGAAGAAACATTTAAAGGTGTTGTTGACCTTGTTGAACTTAAAGCTTATGTATGGAATGATGATTCTTTAGGTGCAGAGTTTTATGAGGTGCCTATCCCTGATGATTTGAAAGATAATGTGGAAGAAAAAAGAAATGAACTTCTTGAAACTCTTGCTCATTTTGATGATGAACTGCTTGAAAAATATTTAAATGATGAATCTCTTGATATTGGTCATATTAAAAGCGTAATAAGAAAAGCTACTATAAATAATCAACTTGTGCCAGTAATATGTGGTTCTGCCTTTAGAAATAAAGGTATTCAGAAATTATTAGATTGTATTGTAGATTATCTACCTTCCCCTGTGGATATACCGCCTGTGAAAGGGATCCATCCAAATTCAGAGCAAGAAATAACAAGAAAGCCAGATGATGAGGCGCCCTTTGCTGGGTTGGCTTTTAAAATTATGAGTGACCCGTATGTAGGTAAACTTACATTTATTAGGGTCTATTCTGGGATCTTAAAATCAGGCTCTGTCGTGTATAATTCAACAAAAGAGAAAATGGAAAGAATAAATAGGTTGCTTATTATGCATGCAAATAAAAGGCAGGAAGTGAAAGAAGTATATGCAGGCAATATTGCTGCAGCTGTAGGATTGAAAATTACGACTACAGGTGATACTTTATGTGACAGGAAACATCCAATTCTTCTTGAATCAATGAAATTTCCTGAGCCTGTAATTTCTGTTGCAATAGAACCAAAGACTCAGAAAGATCAGGCGAAATTAGGGCTTGCGCTCCATAAACTTGCTGAAGAAGACCCTACATTCCAAGTGAGTTATAATGATGAAACTGCTCAGACTGTTATTTCAGGGATGGGTGAGTTGCATCTTGAAATCCTTATTGATAGACTTATGCGTGAATTTAAAGTTTCAGCTAATGTTGGGAGACCACAGGTCGCATATAGAGAAACAATAACAAAGGCAAGTAATGCGGAAGGCAAATACATAAAACAGACTGGTGGACGGGGACAATATGGCCATGTTGTATTGAAAGTTGAGCCGAACCCACAAAAAGGATACGAATTTGTAAATAATATAGTTGGTGGTGTTATTCCAAAAGAATATATACCTTCTATTAAGAAAGGGATAATGGAAAGTATGAAAAATGGCCCGCTCGGTGGTTATCCTATTATAGATGTAAAAGTTACTGTTTATGATGGTTCGTATCATCCTGTTGATTCATCTGATATAGCATTTCAAATAGCAGCTTCAACTGCATTTCATAATGCAGTAAAAAAAGCATCGCCAGTATTACTTGAGCCAATTATGAATGTTGAAATTGTAGTTTCTGAATCTTATATGGGAGATGTAATATCTGATTTAAATTCAAGAAGATGCAAAATAGTTGGAATTGAACATGGTGTAGGTGAGATGCGAATTATAAAAGCCAATTTGCCTTTATCTGAGATGTTTGGATATGCTACAGATTTGCGTTCTCTTACTCAAGGACGAGCTAATTATACAATGAGTTTTGCACATTATCAGGAAGTGCCGGCTGGCATTATAGAAAAAGTTTTAGGTAATGTTGCATAAAAATTTTTTGAAGGAGGATTAAAAAAATGGCAAGAGAAAAATTTGAGAGAAAAAAGCCACATATTAATATTGGTACTATTGGTCATATTGACCATGGTAAAACAACATTAACAGCCGCAATAACAAAATTACTATCTACTAAAGGATTAGCAAATTTTGTGCCTTTTGAACAGATTGATAAGGCACCAGAAGAGAAGCAGAGAGGTATTACTATTGCTTTAGCTCATATAGAATATGAAACAGAAAAGAGACATTATGCACATGTGGATTGTCCGGGTCATGCGGACTACATCAAGAATATGATAACAGGTGCTGCCCAAATGGATGGAGCGATTCTTGTCGTGGCTGCAACTGACGGTGTTATGCCACAGACAAGAGAGCATATCCTCCTTGCTCGTCAAGTGGGTGTGCCTGCTATGGTCGTGTTCCTAAATAAAATTGATGCAGTTGACGACCCTGAATTAGTTGAATTGGTTGAACTTGAAGTAAGAGATGTTCTTAAAAAATACGAGTTCCCAGGCGATGAAGTCCCTATTATAAAAGGTAGTGCTCTTAAAGCCTTGGAAGAAGGCAACCCTGATGGTGAGTGGGGAAAACCTATTATGGAACTTCTAAATGCAATAGATGAATATGTCCCTACTCCAAAACGTGATATTGATAAACCCTTCCTGATGCCTATTGAAGATGTTTTCAGTATAACTGGTAGAGGAACAGTTGTTACTGGTAGAGTTGAAAGAGGAAAGATAAAAACAGGTGATGAAGTGGAACTCGTAGGACTTTCAAAAGAGATTAAAAAGACAGTTGTTACAGGTGTAGAAATGTTTAGAAAGACCCTTGATGAAGGTCAAGCTGGTGATAATTTGGGTTTACTTTTAAGAGGAATTGAAAAAGATGAAGTTGAAAGAGGTATGGTTGTTGCCAAGCCAGGTTCTATTACTCCACATACAAAATTTAATGCAGAAGTTTATGTCCTTAAAAAAGAGGAAGGTGGCAGACATACTCCCTTCTTTACAGGTTATAGACCTCAATTTTATTTCAGAACCACAGATGTTACAGGCACAATTACATTACCTGAAGGTGTAGAAATGGTTATGCCAGGTGATAATGTTAATTTAACTACTGAACTTATTGCTCCAATTGCTATGGAAGAAGGTTTGTGATTTGCTATAAGGGAAGGTGGTAGAACTGTTGGCGCAGGTGTTATCACAAAAATAATAGAAAAAATAAAAAAGAGGTTAAAATTTAAAAAATGCCTGAGGTGGTAAAAAATAGAATAAGAGTGAAACTTAAAGCTTATGACCATAGACTTGTAGATAAATCTGCAAAAGAGATAGTAGATACAGTAAAGCGGACAGGTGCTGAAATAGCAGGACCTGTCCCTTTACCTACTAAAATTAATAGATATACTGTTCTCCGTTCGCCTCATGTAAATAAAAAGTCACGGGAACAGTTTGAAATAAGAATTCATAAAAGATTGATTGATATTTTAAAGCCAACAAGAGATACAATTGATGCATTGATGAAATTAGAATTACCAGCAGGAGTTTATGTAGAAATTGAACAATAAAGGTTTTAGGTAATATGGGAAAAAGAATTGGACTAATAGGTGAAAAGATAGGAATGACTCGTATTTTTGATGCTGATGGAAATGCTGTGCCGGTTACAGTTATTAAAGCTGGACCTTGTCCAATAATACAGATAAAAGAAGAAAAAAAGGAAGGGTATAATGCACTAAGAATTGCTTATAAGGCGGTGAAAGAAGATAAACTTAATAAACCAGACATAGGAATTTTTAAGAAAAATAATATATCTCCTCATAAAATTGTAAAAGAAATAAGACTTGAAGAAATCAATGGGTTTAAGGTTGGTGATGTATTAAAAGTTGATATATTTCAAGAAGGAGGATATGTAGATGTTACCGGAATAACAAAAGGAAAAGGTTTTCAGGGTGTTGTAAAGAGATGGGGATTTGCTGGTGGACCCAAGACAAGAGGACAAAGTGATAGACATAGGGCACCAGGCGCTATAGGAATGTGTGCTGTGCCGTCAAGAGTTTGGAAAAATAAGAAAATGCCTGGTAGAATGGGCGCTGAAAGAAAAACTGTTCAGAATCTTGAAATTGTTAAAATTGATAAAGAGAAGAATTTGCTTCTTATTAAAGGCTCTGTGCCAGGAATTAGAAATGGAATATTAATTATAAAACAGGCTGTAAAAAAGTGATAACAGGAGACTAATAGAAAATGAAAGCAGATTTATTAGATTTTAACGGTAAGGTAAAAGAGCAGATTGAGCTGAATGATAAAATTTTTAATGCTAAGATAAGTTTTGGTGCAATATATAATAAATTTATTCAGGAAAATGCGAATATTCATCCTGGGACAGCAATGAAAAAGAATCGTGCGATGGTTCGTGGCGGTGGAAGAAAGCCTTGGCGTCAGAAGGGAACAGGTAGGGCACGAGCTGGTTCTATTCGTTCGCCTATATGGCGTGGTGGTGGAAGAACTTTTGGTGGACAGAGAAGAATATATAAATTTGATTTGCCTAAAAAACTAAAACTTAAAGCTATTGCTTCTACTATTACAGCTAAGCTAAAGCAGGGTGTAATAAAATTTATTGATGAAATTACAGTTCCTTCTGGTAAAACAAAAGAGGTGATTAAAAAACTCTCTAATATTGTAGATATTATGAATGAAAAAGCAGTTTTAATTACTGAAAATAATGATGAATCTATTTTGAATGCAACAAAAAATTTGAAGAATTTAAAATTGCTTAATGCAAAAAGGTTAAAGATTGTGCCATTAATTGATAGTGAAAATATTCTTATAACAAAAGATGCAGTAGAATATATTAATAAAATAGGAGAAAAATTAGTAGGTTAATCGTTATGGAAAAGGAATTACAGAACATTATAATAAGGCCTGTGCTTTCGGAGAAGACCACAAGATTGCGTGATTTATATAATATTTATTGCTTTGAAGTTGCTAAATATGCAACAAAGCATGATATAAAAGAAGCGTTTAAAAAAATTTACAATGTTACTGTAGAGAAGTGTAATATAGTGAATGTAAGGGGAAAGAAGAAAAGGAGAAGGTTTATAGAAGGTAGAACAAGGTCTTGGAAGAAAGTATATGTAAGGCTAAAGCAAGGAGAAAAATTAGATATAGGGATATAATTTATGGGAATAAAAACATTTAAACCAGTAACACAAACATTAAGATATAAAAGTGTGCTAAATTTTAGTGACATTACAACTGATGAGCCATATAAACCATTGACAACTGGATTTCATAGAAAAAAGGGAAGAGGACATAAAGGCAGAATCACATGTAGGCATAAAGGTGGTGGACACAAGCGGCTTTATAGAATAATAGATTTTAAACGAGATAAACGCGATATTGAGGCAAAGGTATTGACAATAGAGTATGACCCTAATAGAACTGCTCGTATAGCACTTGTTTGTTACAAGGATGGTGAACATCGGTATATTATTGCACCACATCAATTGAAGGTTGGTGATAAAATCATAGCTGGCGAGAATGTTCCAATTTCAACTGGAAATGCATTACCATTAAAGAATATTCCGACAGGAATAGATATTCATAATATTGAATTAAAGATAGGAAAAGGTGGGCAGCTTGTGCGTTCAGCAGGTTCTGCTGCTCAGATTGTAGCTAAAGAAGGTAATTATTGCCAGGTTAAACTACCATCTGGCGAAATAAGAATGATACACAAGGAATGTTATGCTACAATAGGAAGAGTAAGTAATATTGATAACGAAAATGTTATCATTGGTAAAGCAGGCCGTGCAAGATGGCTTGGTATAAGGCCTACAGTTCGTGGTGTAGCTATGAATCCAGTAGACCATCCGCATGGTGGTGGTGAAGGCAAGCAGAAAGGATATAAACAGGCTGTTTCACCTACAGGTGTGCCTGCTAAAGGGTATAAAACAAGACACAAACGAAATCCATCTGACAAATTTATTGTGAAGAGGAGAAAATAAATATGGGACGCTCTCTTAAAAAAGGGCCATATGCAGACCCCAAACTTTTACGCAAAGTTGAGGAACTGAATAGAAAGAATGAAAAGAAAATAATTAAAACTTGGTCAAGGCGTTCAACTATTTTTCCAGAAATGGTAGGGCACACTTTCGCAGTTTATAATGGACGAAGGTTTATAAATGTTCATATAAATGAAAATATGGTTGGGCACAAACTCGGTGAATTTGCCTTAACCCGAACTTTTAAACAACATACAATGAAAACTAAAGCAGCGCAACAACCCAGAAAGGGAGGTAAAAAAGGTTAATTAAAATGGATGTAAGAGCTTCTGTAAAATATTTAAAAGTTTCACCTACTAAATTGAGACGCATTGCAAATTTGATAAGATATAAAAAATTAGAAGATGCATTATCTATGCTGAAATTTTTAAAAATAGGTAACAAGAAATATTTTATCAAACTTTTAAATTCAGTTAGAGCAAATGCAAAAATTAAAAATCCAGATATTAGAGATTCAGATTTATATATAAAAGAATTATATGTTGCTGAAGGTCCAAGATTTAGGAGGATTTTTCCAAGAGCTAGAGGGATGGCATCTTTTATAAGAAGGCGAACAAGTCATATTACAGTTATAATTTCTGATGGGAAGGAAGAGATAGAATTGGAGGAGAAATAGATATGGGACAGAAAGTTAATCCAATAGATTTAAGAATTGGTATAAATAGATGGTGGGACTCAATATGGTATGCTGAAAAAGATTATGCTGATAATTTACTTGAGGACCTAAAGATAAGGAAGTATATAAAAGATTTTGGTAAAAAACGAGATGCTGCAATTTCGCGAGTAACTATTGAGCGATTTCCTGAACGCATTAATGTTAATGTTTATACTGCAAGACCTGCTATTGTTATTGGCAGGAAAGGAACTGAAATTGAGAGGTTAAGAGAAGAGATAGAGAAGCTAACAAACAATAAAAAGGTGCAGCTTAAGATTGTTCAGATAAAGCGGCCAGAGATGGATGCACAACTTATTGCAGAAAATATTGCGGAACAGATAGAAAAGAGGTATCCATATAGAAGAGCGATGAAACAAGCTATTGCAAATGCAATAAGGAGTGGAGCAAAAGGAATAAAGGTTTCTTGTTCTGGAAGGCTTGCTGGTGCTGAAATGGCAAGAACAGAGCATTACAAAGAAGGTAGAATACCATTACAGACTTTACGTGCAAAGGTTGATTATGGTTTTGCAACTGCAATAACTACATTGGGTACCATTGGAGTGAAGGTTTGGGTTTATAAAGGTGATTCAATGGACCCATTTGAAATAGAGGAATAAAGAGGTGTAAAGATGGCACTTTTAATGCCGGCAAAAACAAAATATCGGAAACAACAAAAAGGTAGAGTGCGAGGTATTAGTAAGGGCGCATTAACAGTTGCGTATGGTGAATTTGGGCTATATGCAAAACAAGCAGGCTGGCTTACATCAAATCAGATAGAGGCAGCACGTGTGGCTATTACAAGATATATTCGTAAAACAGGAAAATTATGGATAAGAGTTTTCCCAGATAAACCTTTAACCAAAAAGCCAGCAGAAACAAGAATGGGTAAAGGTAAAGGACCTGTAGAAAAATGGGTAGCTGTAGTTGAGCGTGGTAGAATTATATTTGAACTTGGCGGCGTTACAGAAAATATAGCAAGAGAAGCATTTGCAATTGCCGCACATAAGTTGCCTTTAAAAACTGGTATAAAGGTGAGATAATATGCCTAAAGAATCAGTAAAAGATTTATCACTTAAAGAACTTGAAGAAAAATTGCGAGATTATCAGGAAGAACTGAGAAATATTAGGTTTCAGATGGTTACCGGTCAAATTCAAAATATTAAAAGAAAATGGTTCGTTAGGAAAAAGATAGCACAGATAAAAACAATATTAAATGAATATAAACTTGGAATAAGGAAATCACCAGAGAAACAGGAGAAGTAAATGGAGAAAATTACTAAACCTAAAACAGGCAGAAAACGATGGCTTGGTATTGTTGTTAATGATAAGACAGATAAAACTATAAAAGTCCAGATTGAACAGATTGTTATGCATCCAATATATAAGAAACAGATACGAAGAAAAAAGAACATTTTAGTTCATGATGAGAAAAACGAAGCAAAAATTGGTGATAAAGTTGAGGTGATTGAGTCAAGGCCTATTAGTAAATTAAAAAGATGGAGATTGGTAAAAATAATAGAAAGGGCTAAATAGAGGTAAGTGAAATGGTTCAGGAAGAAACAAAATTAAGAGTAGCAGATAATTCGGGTGCTAAGGTTATAAAATGTTTTAAGGTGCTTGGTGGAAGTAAAAAGAAATATGGATATATAGGTGATATAATTGTTGCCTCGGTAAAAGAAGCGTTGCCAAATTCTCAGGTTAAAAAAGGTGATGTTGTGAAGGCTGTTATTGTCCGAACCAAAAAAGAATTTAGACGAAAAGATGGTTCATACATAAGATTTGATGATAATGCAGCTGTTTTGATTGATAATTATAATAATCCACGTGGCACAAGAATTTTTGGGCCTGTTCCAAGAGAACTTAGAGATAAAAATTTTACAAAGATTATATCTCTTGCACCTGAAGTATTGTAAATGGAGCTTAAATATGGAAAAGAAACGAAAATTGAGAAAAGCAAATATTAAAAAGGGTGATATGGTTGTGATACTTGCTGGAAAGGATAAAGGTAAACAAGGAAAAGTTCTTAATGTGGATTATAAGAAAGCACGTGTTACTGTTGAGCGCATTAATCTTGTCCGAAAATCTGTAAGACGGTCACAAATGTATCCTCAAGGCGGTATAATTGATCTTGAGGCTCCTATTGATATTTCAAATGTTAAACTTATCTGCCCTAAATGTAATCAGCGAACAAAAATTATGCGAAAAACCATAGAAAATGGAAAACGTGTTAGAGTATGTAAGAAATGTAATGAAATAATTGATAAGGTATAATGGAGTATAGATTATGGTTCCAAGATTAAAGGAATATTATTTAAAACAGGTTCAACCTGAGCTTATGAAGAAGTATAATTTGAAAAATAAATACCAGGTTCCAACATTTCAAAAGATTGTTGTGAATGTTGGAGTTGGTGAAGATAGAGAGAATCCTAAATTGCTAACAACAATAATGGATGAGGTTGCTATGATTACAGGACAGAAACCGATTATTACAAGAGCCAGGAAGTCAATTGCTGCATTTAAGATAAGGAAAGGAGTGCCTATAGGATGTAAAGTCACACTTCGTGGTGATAGAATGTGGGAATTTTTTGATAGACTTGTAAATATTGCATTGCCACGTGTAAGAGATTTTAAAGGTGTTGACCCTCAAAGTTTTGATAAATTCAATAATTATTCGCTTGGAATAAAAGAACAACTCGTTTTCCCAGAAATAGATTATGATAAAGTAGAGAAAATTCATGGGCTTGATATAACTATTGTTATGAAAAATGCTAAAAATAGAGAGATTGTAAGAGATTTTTTATCTATGATGGGAATGCCATTTAGGAAAGCATAGATTTAACTACAGAAACTATGTTATGTATTAATATGTAATAGATAAGTTTTAGGAGGATAAATGGCAAGGAAAGCATTAATTGAAAAGAGTAAAAGGCCACCAAAATTTAGTGTAAGACAACGAAATAGATGTCAGATATGTGGACGAGCAAGAGGATATATGAGAAAATTTAAAATTTGTCGTATATGCTTTAGAGAATTAGCAGGAAAAGGTGAAATACCAGGTGTGATAAAATCAAGCTGGTAAAATATGAAACTGACAAAACGGAGGTAATATTGAAAAGATGAGTATGACAGACCCTATTGCAGATATGCTAACTATGATGAGAAATGCTATTAAAGCAAAAAAAGAGTTGGTAGATATACCTGCATCAAATCTTAAACGTGCTATTGTGAAAATTTTAAAAGATGAGAATTATATAAGTAATTATAAAATAATTCGTGATAATAAACAAAATATAATAAGGATTTTCTTTAAATATAAGAACGGTGAAAGTGTAATATCCCATCTTGAAAGGGTAAGTAAACCGGGTAAAAGAATATATAAAGGTTGGAAAGAGATACCAAAAGTTATAAATGGTTTAGGTATTGCTATAGTTTCAACATCAAAGGGTGTATTAACAGATTCACAAGCAAGGAAGTTAAAAGTTGGTGGTGAAATAATTTGTTATATATGGTAAAGAGGAGTAGATTATGTCAAGAATAGGATGTAAACCTATTATTTTACCTGATGGTGTTACAGCTGTATTAGAGAATAATAAGATTATTGTTAAAGGGTCTAAGGGTGAACTTACTCATATATTTGACATTAATAAAGTAAATATTAAAATAGAAGATTCGCAAATAAAGGTGGAACCTGTAAAAAAGGATTTGAAAGAAATAAGAGCATATTGGGGACTTACACGAAATTTAATAAATAATATGGTAATTGGTGTTTCTCAAGGTTTTGAGAAAAAGCTTATAGTAGAAGGTGTTGGATACCGTGCATCTGTGCAGGGGAATAAACTTATACTTAATATAGGCTATTCCAATCCTGTTGAGATGGAAATTCCATCATATCTTCGAGTGGATGTAAAAGATAATACTATTACTGTATCTGGTATTGATAAATACCTTGTTGGTCAATTTGCTGCACTTATAAGGGATAAAAGAAAACCAGATGCATATAAAGGAAAAGGGATAAGATATGCTGATGAACATTTGAAATTAAAAGTTGGAAAAGCAGGAGTTTAACGAGATGGGAGAATTAGAAAAAAAGAAGGAAAGACTTTTAAGACGAATTAAACGCGTGCGAAAAAAAGTTTTTGGAACACCAGAGAGACCAAGACTTGCTATAACAAGAAGTAATAGGCATATATATGCTCAGCTGATTGATGATATTTCTAATAGATCACTTGGCTTAGTCTCAACAACATCAAAAAAATTTAAAGAAAAATTAAAATCTTGTAAAAATAGAGAAGCTACTGTATTACTTGCTGAAGCTTTATATGAGATATGTAAGAATAAAAAAATTGATAAAGTTGTTTTAGATAGGAGAGGGAGAAAATATCATTTAGTTCTTAAAACATTTGCAGATAAATTAAGAGAAAAAGGTATTAATTTTTAAAATTTTAAAATGAGGTGAGAAAATTGGCAGAGATAGAAACAACAGATGAATTAAAAGAAGAAGTAATTGCAATAAGAAGAGTAGCGAAAGTTTTAAAAGGCGGCAGAAGATTTGCTTTTAGTGCAATTGTAGCTGTGGGCAATGGAAATGGAAAAGTAGGTATAGGATTAGGAAAAGCTAAAGAAGTTCCTGATGCTATACGAAAGGCTATTAATAATGCTAAAAAGAATATATTTACAATACCTATTATAAATGGAACAATACCACATCCTGTGTTTTGTAAGTATAAAGCAGGTAAGCTTTTACTCAAGCCTGCTGCACCTGGGACAGGGCTTATTGCAGGAATTTCTATAAGACCAATATTGAGTTGTGCTGGTATTACTGACATTTTATCAAAAAGCCTTGGCTCTAACACACCTATAACATTAGCACGAACAGCTGAAAAAGCTTTAAAAATGCTAAGGTCATCGGATTATATAAAACAATTAAAAAAGGAAGCAAAATGACATTTATTACCAATTGAAGTGGAGTTAATATATGGCAAAGAAAATTAAAATAAAATTGGTGAGAAGTATAATAAGTGAGAATCCAAGAGCAAAAAGAACTGTAAAAGCTTTAGGTTTTAGGAAGATAAATCAAGTAATTGAACATAATGATACACCACAAATAAGAGGAATGATAAATAGAGTTTCACATCTTGTAAAGATTATATAAGGAAATAATAAGCATAAGTTAAATGTTGGAGATAAAGATATGGCA
>CAZSCZ010000033.1:0-16123 GCA_964605455.1 uncultured Spirochaetia bacterium | reverse complement strand
GTTAGAGGATGCAGGAGAGATAGTGGTTGCGCGTGGCGGTGAAGATGAAATGATTGTCTAAGAGGAGGTGTACAAAAAAGTGGGAAAGGTCGTATTTAATGCAGATGAAATATATCAATTGCCGAAATTTGTTCCGCTTGAGCCCCCACAAATTACTAAACCTGTTGAAGAAGAAGAATATAAAGGTCCTTCAAAAGAAGAAATAGAGGCAGAAAATAGACGATTAATTGAAGAAGCAAAAAAAGAAGCAGAAAATATTATAGAAGATGCTAAGAAAGAAGCAGAAGAAATTATAAAAAGAGCTGAGGAAGGCGCATTTGAACATATAAAAAATGCTACTGAAAAAGCAAAAAGAATAGAAAGTGAAGCAAAAGATAAAGCTCAAAAGATTATTTTAGAAAAAGAAAAAGAAATAAATGAAAAGATTGCTCAGCAAGAATCACAACTGCAAAAAGAATACGAAGAGACTAAGCAGAAAGCTTATAAAGAAGGATATGAGGCGGGGTATGAGAGTGGAAAAGTAGAGGTCCAGAGATTGATAAAAAGATTACATACCATAATAGAGGGCTCCATTGATAAGCGTGATAAAATAATAGAGGATGCTGAAGAACAGATTATAAGAATAATCCTTTTGATAGCACGGAAAGTTGTAAAAGCTATTTCTGAAGAACAAAAAGGTGTTATTGTAGAGAATATAAAGGCTGCTTTGGAAAAGATCAAAGGGAAAACAGAAGTGATTATACGGGTAAATACAGAGGACCTTGAACTTGCAACAGAACATAAAGAGGAATTTATGCAAATGTTTGAAGAATTAAAACATGTAGTGATTTTAGAAGATACACGTGTTGATAGAGGTGGTTGTATTATTGAAACGGACTTTGGTAGTGTAGATGCAAGAATTGCTACACAGCTACAAGAAATAGAAGATAAAATCAGAGAACTTGCAAATATCTCATATTTTAAAGTTTCAAAAGAGGTATCAACACCTGGAAATCTTCCTGACAATAAGAGCACCGAGCAAAAAGCTGAGACTTAAAATTTAAAAGTAACGAGAGTGTTCGGTAATTTAAGTGTGAAAAGGCACACCCCCCACTTACAGGATGGTGAGTGGGGAATGTGTCTTTTGAAAGTAGGTAAATTCAAAGTGTGTGATTTATAATTTTAGATATGGTTTAAATTATAATTTCCGAACACTCTTAAATACATTACATTTGGGAGGGGAATTGTGAGTATTCTGGATAAATATGAAGAGTTACTTAATAGGATAGAGACAATAGAATTTAACGGGAAAGTAAAAAAAGTTGTGGGGCTTACAATTGAAGGAACAGGACCACAAGGGAATTTGGGAGAATTGTGTCATATCTTTATTTCAGATCAAGCCTCAAGAGGTGGAGAACGAAAACTTGATGCAGAAGTTGTTGGGTTTAAAGAAGATGGAATTATATTAATGGCTTATGGCGATTTCAGTGGTATTTCACAGGGATGTCCAATTATTGGAACAGGAAAGTCATTAGAAATTCCTGTTGGTGAATCTTTGCTTGGAAGAATACTGAATGGTAAAGGTGAACCAATTGATGGTAAAGGCGCTATTATACCTGAAACATATTATTCTATTTTCAAGCAAAATATAAGTGCACTTAAAAAGAAAAGAATAACAAAAAAAATATCAGTAGGTATTAAGGCGATAGATGGACTTCTTACTGTAGGAGAAGGTCAGCGTGTTGGTATTTTTTCAGGAAGTGGGATAGGTAAGTCAACTTTATTGGGAATGATTTCAAGATTTACGGAAGCAGATGTTAATGTAATAGCTTTGATTGGTGAGAGAGGTAGAGAAGTTAATAATTTTATTGAAAAAGATTTGGGGGAAGAAGGACTAAAAAAGTCCGTTGTAATAGTCGCTACTTCAGATGAAGCACCTATTATGAGATTACGGGGTGCATTTGTTGCAACTACAATTGCAGAATACTTTAGAGATAAAGGTCTCAGAGTAATGTTCCTAATGGATTCAATAACAAGATTTGCTCGTGCACAAAGAGAAATAGGTCTTGCTGTTGGGGAGCCACCTTCTACACGCGGCTTTACTCCTTCTGTCTTCACTATACTTCCTGTCCTTTTAGAACGCACCGGACCATCGGATAAAGGAAGTATAACTGCTTTTTATACAGTGCTTGTTGAAGCTGATGATATGAACGAACCAGTCTCAGACAATGTTCGTGCTATTCTTGATGGACATATTGTCCTCTCCAGAGAACTTGCTTCTCTCAATCATTATCCTGCTATTGATATTTTAAATAGTGTAAGTAGACTTATGATTGATATTGTTGATGAAAAGCATATGGAAAATGCTAACAAAGTTCGTGAAATCCTTGCTACATACAAAGAAGCTTATGATTTGATCAATATCGGTGCCTATGCGAAAGGTAGTAATCCAAGAATTGACTATACAATTGATATGATAGATAAAGTTAATAATTTTTTAAAGCAGGGTATTTATGAAAAATTTACTTTTGAACAGACAGAGGAATTACTTAATGCACTTTTTAATAATGAGAATTTTCAAAAAGCCGATATAAAAGAAAAAGAGGTAGTTAGGAAATGAAAAGATTCAGATTTCCACTACAACGGTTACTTGAGATAAGACAACATAAAGAAAATATTATAAAAAATCAAATGGCACAGATACAGAGAAAGAAGATTTCATATCAACAGAAAAAAGAGGCGATGCTTGAAAGATATGCAGAAGGAATAAAAAATATGAAAAATGAGAAAAAGTCCAGAATTCTTTCTATTGCAAAATTTCAACTCTATCAAAATTATTTCGGATATTTGAAAAATCAGGTTGATAAGCAGGATGCATTAATTAAACTTGTAAATGATGAAATTAAAATAATGAGTAAAAAATTAATAGAAGCAAGAAAAGAAAAACGGATTCTTGAAAGACTTAGAGAAAAGTCTCTTCAAAAGTATTTTTATGAATTAAGAAAAGAGGAGCAGAATTTTTTTGATGAGGTTGGAACAAATAGATTTGCCCGTAAAGATATTGGAGAGAAATCAGCTGAAACTAAAAAACATAAGATAGAAATACCATTAAAACTTCCAGAAAGAGAAGATTTAACAAAAAAGATGTATGAAGAGATTATATCAGGAGAGAAGGAGTAAAATATGATTCCTGAAGGAATTGAAAGAGTATTTGTGAGAATTCAAGAAATTCAGACGCGTTTTTTTAAACCATATATTAATTATGCAAGAAAAGAGAATTTTCAAGCTCAACTTGAAAGAGCACAGGAACGATTATTTAATGAAAATAAAATTCATAAAAAATCTATTAAATTTAAAGTAACAGATTTTGAGCATATAATTAAAAGGTATTCGGAAAAATATAATATACCTGAAAAATTAATAAAAAGTATAATAAAACAGGAATCCAATTTTAATCCTTACGCTGTTTCAAAGAAAGGTGCAAAAGGGCTTATGCAGATTATGCCACAAACTGCCAAATTACTTGGTATAAAAGATATTTTTAATCCTGAAGAAAATATTGAAGGTGGTGTTAGATACTTAAGGATGTTGCTTGACAAATTTGGTGGTGACCTTATAAAATCTTTAGCAGCTTATAATGCTGGGCCAGAAGCAGTTGAAAAATATAATGGGGTCCCAAATTATACTGAAACCAAAAATTATATTAGAAATGTTTTAAATTATTTAAGTATGTTTTAAGGCTTATGGCACTATTTAAATCAAAGAAAAGAAAGAAAAAGAGTATAGATGAGATTTTGAACAGAAAACTGATTAACCTTATTTTTATAAATATATTTCTTGTGCTTTCAGCACTTTTATGGATTGATTATCTTGGGATTATTAATTTAAAAGAAGATATTTATCCCAAAATAGCTAAAATTCCTGGACTTAATATTTTAGTTCCTAAGCGAACAGAAGATCCTTATTTGCTTGCCCGTGAAGAGAGACGAAAAGAAGAAATTGCGCAAAAAATTGAATGGGAAAAAATAAAAGAGTATGAAAATAGATTAAAAGAAAAAGAGAAGCAACTTGCAGAAAAAGAACAAAGACTTGAAGAATATGAAAAGAGATTAAAAGAGAAAGAAAAAGAGATTGATAGAAAATATAAAGAGAAAGAAGACTATCAACAAAAAATTCAATTGCAGGCTAAATACTTTGTATCAATGCCGCCTGAAGATGCAGTAAAAAGGTTAGAGAAATTGGATGATAGGCTTGTTATTGATATCCTGAACGAAATAGAGCATCAGGCAGCTGCAGAAGGTAAACAGTCACTTGTTCCTTATCTCCTTAAATTAATGGACCCAGAAAAAGCTGCAAAAATTCAGAGAAAGATGACGGTTGTGGAGGAAGATGTAAATTATTAGCTAGTTTAGTAAAAATTTACAAATATGAGGTGATAAATTATGGTAAAGTTTGTTGAAACTGTTCAAGAAAAAAGTTCCATTTTACCAGAAAAAAATATTTATGAAAATAAATCTGATTCTAATGATGAATTTCAAATAATTTTAAGTGAAAAAATTTCTTCAAACGAGAAAGTATCGCAGTCAGAAAAAAATAAATCAAAAATTAAAAAAAATAAGAATAAAAAACTTACTAATAAAACCAAAGAAAAAGAATCAGAAGACATTAAAGAGGTTTCTGAAAAAAAATTTAAGCAATCTACAGAAATTGAAAAATTAAAACAGAAGATTATTTCTGCACTGTTTTATTTAAAAAATATAGACAAAGAATCATACAAAAAATTTGTAAAGGATTATTTAGAAGAAAGAAACAATATAACAGATAAACATATTTCACTTATTGAAAAAATTTCTTTAATGAATTACAAAAAATTATTAAAACTTTTAGCAGATATAAAAGAAGAGATTAAAAAAGTTTTAGCAAAAAAATTATTTATACCTGAAGTTGAATCTTCATTAGCAAAAGAAAATGAGAAAGAGATGTTTGTTAAAAAATTTACAAAGAAAGGCAAATTGGTTATAGAAAATTATACTCAAAAGAGCCAGAATTCTGAGCCTGATATTATAAAATTTGATATAAAGACACCATCTTCTAATGATTTAAGCAATAATAATATTATGAATAATCCCCATAGCTCTTCTTCTATATTGAATAAGCCAGCTGAATTGATGCACAATGTTTCAAACTCTCTGCCAAAGATAGATTTAAATGATGTTTTTGAGCAAATTGTTCAGAAAGCAAGAATTAGTATTATGGAAAACAAAAGTGATGTTATAATAAAACTAAAACCAGAATTTCTTGGAAAAGTAGTGTTGAAAATGGAGCTTTCTGGTAATAAGATTAGTGGAAAGATTATTGTGGATAATGTATTTACTCATAAACTCTTTATAGAAAATTTAAACCAATTAAAAGTATCATTTCAAGAGATGGGTTTAAGTATTGAAAATTTTGATATAGGATTAAACAATTATAATAATTTTAATTTTTCCGAAAATAGTTTTAGCGAGCGAAAGGTAAAATTATTAGGAAATAAAACAATATCAATAGATGATGATATTTTGGAAGAAATTCCAGATGAAATTATAGCAGATTATGAGCTAACAGAATGGTTAGCCAGTAATATAAATTTGGTTGCATAATTATAAATTAATAAGGAGTAAGATATGAATGAATTAAGTGCAATTACAGCAGCTAAAACTAAGGTTGCCCGCACTCCATTGATACAAACTGTTGGCACCAATAAAAAAACTCCTCGTAAAGCAAAAGATTTAGGTAAAAACGAATTTTTAAAATTACTTATTACTCAACTTGAGCATCAGGATCCACTGAGACCTATGGAAGATAAAGAATTTATTGCCCAAATGGCTCAATTTTCTGCTTTGGAACAGATGATTGCTATGAATAAAAGTATGACAGAAATGAAAAAGTTTTCAATTATGGAAAGACTAAATTCATTACTTGGAAAAAAAGTTAGAGTATTTGATAGCAAGACAGGGAAAGAAATAACAGGGATTGTAAGTGAAGTAAATTTATCTTTTGAAGAGCCAAGGATAAAAGTTGGAAAAGCTTTATATAAAGCAAGTGATATTCTCGGAATTTTATATGAAGGAAAAAATTTAAGTTCCGATAAACAAACAAAGCAAACAAATTCTATGAAAGGAAAGGAGTGATGAGGATATGATGCCATCACTTCATTCAGGTGTTTCTGGTTTAAAGAATCATGCTGTTCGTATGAATGTGATTGGTAATAACATTTCAAATGTAAATACATACGGATTTAAATATTCAAGAGTAACATTTCAGGATATATTATATCAGACACTTTCAGGAGCTGCAGCTCCTACAGAAGATAAAGGTGGTGTAAATCCGAAGCAATCAGGGCTGGGTATGAATGTTGCCAGCATTGATAAAATATTTACAGAAGGAAGTATACAAAATACTGGTAAGAATACGGATTTAGCAATTCAGGGTGAAGGATTTTTTATACTTTCAAAAGGTGACCAAATGTTTTACACAAGAGCTGGAACTTTTGATGTAGATAAAAATGGCACACTTGTTAATCCAGCAAATGGCTTAAGAGTTTTAGGTTGGATGGCAAGGAGAGATGCTCAAGGAAATATGAGAATTAATACATCAGAAGAGATTGAGGAGATTACAATACCAATTTATGGTAAGGACCCTGCAAGAGCAACTACTGAAGTAGGATTTAAAAGTAATTTAAATTTAACCACTCCAATTGTTACGCCTGGGATGACGGAGGCTGAAATTGCAGCAGCAAGTGTAAGTACGACAATAGATATATATGACAGTGAAGGTGAACCGCACCAATTACAAGTTCAATTCCGAAAAACAGCGGAAAACCAATGGACAGCAAGAGTAGAGCTTGAAGGAGCACCAGGTGTAACACTTGACCTTGTGCCTGGTGCAGCAGCTGCACCCGCAGGTGCTACAAATGAGGTCGTCCTAACCTTTGACCAGTTTGGTGCATTGCTAAGTATAACTGATTCAGCAGGTAATACTGTTAATACCGGTACACTTTCAGCAGTGCTTCGTGCCACCATACCTGGGAGAGAACCTTTAACAATAAATTTGAATTTTGGAACCGCAGGTGAATATGATGGTGTTACTCAGTTTGCCTCTGCCTCTACTACAAGAGCATATACACAAAATGGTTATCCAATGGGCTATCTCGAAGCATTTGAAATAGATGATAGAGGCGTTATTACTGGCTCATATACCAATGGACAGAAAAAAGCACTTGCCCAAGTAGCATTAGCAATATTTACGAATCCAGGTGGACTTAATGCTGCAGGTGAAAGTCTCTTTACTGTTAGTAATAATTCTGGTATGCCTATAATAGGTGAACCTGATACAGGAGGAAGAGGAAAAATAAGAGCTGGTGCCCTGGAAATGTCTAATGTTGATTTAGCAGAGCAGTTTACTGATATGATTGTAACTCAAAGAGGCTTTCAAGCTAACTCACGCACAATTACAACATCAGATCAGATGATACAGGAACTTTTGACATTGAAAAGATAATTATTTAGTAAAATTTTAATTATGGTAATGTTGTGATGATAAAAGTTACAAGATTTGATCAAAGCGAATTTTGGGTTAATCCACATCAGATAGAGTTTATGGAAGCAACACCAGATACAGTTATTTCACTTGTATCTGGTAAAAAAATAGTAGTGCGGGAAAGTGTGGATGAGTTGATTGATAAAATTATTGAATATAGAAGAAAGTTAGGATATATTAAGGCACAGGAGGACTGAAAATGGATATAGGCTCGATAATAGGTCTTGTAGGTGGTTTTCTTGTAGTTGCAATTCTTGGTGTGCTTGCAACAGGTGGAACTCCTGCCCAATTTTTTGATTTGGCATCTATTTTTATTACTGTTGGTGGAACATTTGCTGCTACCTTGACTAGCACACCTCTAACCAGATTCCTTAGCTCTTGGAAGATTTTTGCAAAAGTTTTATTTGTTCCCACTCAAAACCCTACGGAAGTTATATTAACATTGGTGAGCTTCTCAGAGAAAGCCAGAAGAGAAGGATTACTTGCACTTGAAGATGACCTGGACGAACTTGATGATGAGTTCCTAAAAAAAGGACTCCAACTTGTAGTTGATGGAACAGACCCTGCTTTGGTCCAAAATATATTATATACAGAACTTGAAAATATTGATGCCAGGCATTCATCTGGAAGACAAATGTTTGAAGATGCAGCAGCATTTGCCCCTGCTTTTGGTATGATTGGAACACTTATCGGTCTTATCCTTGCTCTAAAATCAGGTATTGAGGATAGAGAAGGTTTAGTAAGAAATGTTGGTACAGCTTTGATTACAACATATTATGGCGCTATTCTTGCAAATTTATTTTTTATTCCTATTGCAAATAAATTACGTGACCGCAATAATAATGAAATGCTTTTGCGCGAAATAATGATTCATGGAATACTTGCTATACAATCAGGTGATAACCCACGAATTGTTAAAGACAGACTTATTTCATTCCTTCCACCTTCTATGAGAGAAGAAATTTCTGAAGAAGTAGGAGAACATAGGAGATAATATAATATGGCAACTATTGTGCCTGAGAGAAGAAAGAAAAAAAAGGAACATACTGGACTTCGTGGCACTCCACTCTATATGACAACTTTTGGTGATATGATGAACCTGCTTTTGACTTTTTTTATTCTGTTGCTAACTACTGCTACAATTCAAGGACGAGAATTTAAATTAATTCTTTCTGCATTTACAGGTTCTTTTGGAATGATGCCGGGCGGTATGACTTTGTCCAAAGGTAGACTTGCAGATATGGGTATGACTATAGAATCCCTTCCAGCAAGAGAAAAAGGACGAAAATTATCTAAAGCTAGGAAAAAAGCTTTACATATATTTAAACCTGAAATAAAAGCAAAAAAAGTTAGAATAAGAGAAGATGAACGAGGACTTGTTATAACCTTGATGAATGATGCTTATTTTGAAAAAGGTAAAGCCGATCTTTTACCCCAAACAAAAGATGTTTTACTTAAAGTTACAGAATTATTAAAATCTCCTGAGGTAAGGAATAAAGTAAGAATAGAAGGACATACAGATAATACACCTATGAAAAGAGATACCTTTCCTCATGATAATTGGGAACTTTCAACACAGCGTGCTGTAAATGTAGTAAAATTTCTAATAAAAAATGGTGTATCTCCACAACGATTGTCAGCGGCAGGTTATGGTGAATATAGACCACTTCCAGGTAACAAGAATATGACACCTGAAGAACGAGCACAGAATAGACGGGTGGAAATAATTTTATTATGGGAAGAAGCACAGTTGTAAATTTTATAGTTGATTTTTTAAAAAAAGTGATTAAATTATTTATTGGGAGGTGAGAAGATGCCAGAGAATGAAAAAGAGGATGTAGGATTACCAGAGGAAGAAGAGGTTGCTGAGGTTGCAGCCCCCAGCTTTTTTCAAAAAATTAAAACTCATTTAATAAAAATCCTCGCGTTTACTACTGCCGCTGCTTTAATAATATTTATATCTGTTATGGTAGCACTTCATTTTTTTAAACAAGTTAGCAAAGAAGGAATAAGAGAAATTGGTGGAAAAATTGTGATACCACCTCCACCACCATTAGAAACATCGGATATGGGAGAATTTACAGTAAATATTAAAGGAGACGATGATGAGCCTCATTTCGTAAGAGTCCATGTTGTTCTTGGATATGGAAAGGTTGGTGATAGATTAAGTACTCAAACTGGCTCTGAAATAAGTACCAGAAGAGCACAGATCCAACATATTATAAATATGATCCTTTCATCTAAGACTAAACAGGAACTTGACACACCTGAAGGAAAAAGAAATCTTGCTATTGAGATAAGAGATCAAATTAATCAAATAATGTCATCTGGAAAAATAAAGCAAGTATTCTTTAAAAGTATTACTGTGATGTGAAAAAATATTTATTAAAAATATTGAAAAATAAAATAAAATGTATTATATTTATAGTGAGGTGAATTTAAAATATGACAGAAATTCTGTCGCAAGATGAAATTGATGCATTACTTTCTGCAATTTCTACTGGTGAAGTTGATACTGAGGAGATAAAAGACACAGGTGAACAGAAAAAGGTAAAAATTTATGATTTTAAAAGGCCAGATAAATTTTCAAAAGACCAGCTTAGAACATTGCAGATGATGCATGAGACTTTTGCCAGACTTACCACTACATCTCTTTCAGCACAACTCCGAACCCTTGTGTCTGTTCATGTTGCATCTGTTGACCAGCTTACTTATGAAGAATTTATCCGTTCAATACCTAATCCTACTACACTTGGAATTGTTAATATGGACCCATTGAAAGGAAGTGCAATTTTTGAAATGGACCCTTCTGTAACTTTTACAATAATTGATAGATTATTTGGTGGTAGTGGTGAAACGATGAAAATAAATCGTGAACTTACGGATATAGAATTGTCTGTAATGGAAAATATTATTGTGAGAATTTTGAGCAATTTAAGAGAATCTTGGTCTGCAGTTATAGATTTAAGGCCAAGACTTGGCAATATAGAGACAAATCCTCAATTTGCTCAAATTGTGCCACCAAATGATATGGTAGTATTGGTTACTCTTGAAACAAAAGTGGGTGAAGTTGAAGGTATGATGAATTTTTGTATTCCTTATATTACAATAGAACCTATAGTTTCAAAACTCTCTGCGCAATACTGGTATTCAAGTATAAGAAAGGGTGGAGGAAGCGAAAATTTTGAAGTTATAAAAGATAGACTTGAAAGTGTTACTTTACCTGTTATTGTGGAACTGGGTGGTATTGATATTACAGTAAAGGATGTTTTAAATATTAAGAAAGGGGATGTAATAAAACTTGAGAGTGCGAAGATAAATTCACCTATGAAAGTCAAAGTAGGGGATAGGGTAAAATTTACTGCTCGTCCAGGAATTGTCGGAGTAAAAAAAGCTGTGCAGATTACAGAGATAGTAGAAGAATTTTCAGATGAACTGTTGGAGGGATTAAAGAAAGGAGGTGAAGCAGAATGAGCGATGGCTCATTATCACAAGAAGAGATTGATGCCTTACTTCAAGGTGTAGATGAAATGACGCCTGAATCTACTTCAGCTGCAGCTGCAGGTGCCGTAGCAGGTGACTTGACTGATACAGAAAAAAATACTTGGCTTGATATAGTAAGAGCTGAATTGTCAAGTGCAGCTAATACGCTTTCCACAATTATTTCTAAAAAAGTGGAAATTATAAATCCTTCTATAGAAATAGAATCACCTGACCAGATTAGACAAGATGTTACTGGTGAAAATATTCAGTTAAGAGTAGATTATACTGAGGGTATTACGGGTGAAACCTTATTTGTATTAAAAAAGAGTGATGCCGCTGTAATAGCGGATTTAATGATGGGGCAGGATGGAACATCACCACCAACAGAGTTAAATGAACTTTATATGAGTGCAATCAGTGAAGCAATAAGTCAAATGCATGGCTCTGGATTAAATATACTTGGTGGAAAAATAGGGAAACAGATAAAGGTAAGTCCCCCTAAAACAGAAATCGTAAAAACACCTAATGAATTGCTGTTACCATCTGGTGATAAACTTGTTAAAATAGTTGCTACATTTACAATAGAAGGGTTGGTTTCATCAAACCTTATTCAGATTTTTCCATTATCTTTGGTAAAAGAGATTGTTACTACTGCAAGTGTCGGTGCAGTTTCGTATACAGCACCACAACCTGCAGTTCCTTCTGCTCCAGCTACACAACCAGCTGGACCCGCACCTTCACAGGTAACTGTTCAACCTGTTCAACTTCCAGCACTTGGACCTTCGCAAACTCCAAATATTAGTCCGGAACAAGCAAGCAATATCTCTTTACTTATGGATGTCCCAATGCAGCTTACTGTAGAATTGGGAAGAACAAAAATGCTCGTTAAAGAAATTTTGGGATTGGGTGAAGGTTCTATAATTGAACTTGATAAACTTGCGGGTGAACCAGTTGACCTGTTAGTTAATAATAAATTGATCGCCAAGGGGGAAGTTGTTGTTATTGATGAAAATTTTGGTGTCCGTGTTACTGATATAATTAATCCAATAGAGCGACTGGCTGGTTTACAGCAAAAATAGATTTGGGCAGTATCTTATACTGCTATTATTAAATAATTAGCTTGACTTTTGAAATTTAAAAATTATTTTTGTATTCAAAATATTTAATGCATAATTTGTGGGTCGGTTAAATTGACCCACTTAATAATTTTGTGTTAGAATATTATCTGAATTTAAAACTTAAAATTATGGGAGGGGAAGTTGAAAAAGAAAAAGATTGTTCTTTTATTATGTGCCTTTTTAATTTTTTTAGATATTAATATTATCTCATCTCAAACTCAAAAAACAAACAAAAAAATAAATCAAGATATAAAAATAACTCCAAAAGAGTTTGAATATTCAAAGCCCCAAAAAGCAGAATCACCAAGTTATTTTATATTACTTTTAAAAACATTTTTGATTTTGCTTGTGTTTGGGGTTGGTGTATATTATATTTTTAAATATATTTCTAAAAAGCAAGGATTTCTCCCGGTTTCTACAAATATTATTAAACTTATTAGCACTGTCCCTGTAGGAACTAATAGATTTGTTCAACTTATTGAAGTAGGAACCCATTATTATTTGATTGGTTCTACAGAATCTGGTATTACTTTACTTTCTGAAATTTCAGATAATGAAAGCATAAATATGATAAAGATTCAACAAAATAAAGTAAAACCAATGCAAGCAAATGTAACTTTTTTTCAATTTATAAAAGATTTAATAGGTCATATACCAGGAAAAAAAGGAGAGGAAATTAGTAAAATTAGATTTGGATTTTTAAAGAGACAGAAGGAACGACTCAAAAATATGAATAAGAACAAAAAATTATAATCTATAAACTAAATGACGGGAGGGGAACTTGAGATATATAAAAACTGGATTAATTTGTTTGATTTTGTTGTTCGTGTTTATTGAAATTGCAAATTCTGCACCAGTAAGAATTCCAATTCCTAAAATTACAGTTGGAGTTGATGAAGCTAAAAAGCCTTCTGATGTTTCACTTGCTCTTGAAATACTTGCATTACTTTCAATAATAACTTTAGCTCCTGCTATAATAATGATGGTAACCTCTTTTATAAGGATACTTATAGTATTTTCATTTATAAGCAGGGCACTTGCTACACAGCAGATGCCACCTATGCAGATTCTAACATCATTGGCATTATTTTTAACATTTTTTATTATGAGTCCTACTTTAAATGAAATGAATAAAAATGCTCTTCAACCATATCTCAAACGAGAGATAGATGTAGGAACTTTTTATAAACGAGCTATTACTCCATTAAGAAAATTTATGTTTAAACAGACACGGAAGAAAGATATAGCATTGTTTATTCATTTGGGAAGATTGAAAAGACCCAAAAATAGAGATGAGGTCCCAACTTATGTTCTTATCCCTGCTTTTATGTTGAGTGAACTTACAACTGCGTTTAAAATTGGAATTTTGATTTTCATTCCTTTTATTATAATTGACCTTGTTGTTGCAAGTACTCTTATGTCTATGGGTATGATAATGTTACCACCTGTTATGATATCTTTACCGTTAAAGATTGTTCTTTTTGTACTTGTAGATGGATGGCATCTTATTACATATTCTATGGTCCGAAGTTTTCATTAAAGAACTAAAGGAGCTAATAATGGATAAGAGATACAAAGCCACAGGAAATACAAAAAGTGTAAAAGAAAAAGATAATAGCTATTCTATAAATTATGTGTCTTAATGACTAAATTGAAAAAAAGGAGTTTTTAATGGAGATAGGTTTAGCTATTAAAATAGCACGAGAAGCTATATTGCATACGCTTATTATTGCATCACCTGTATTAGTAACATCTTTAATGGTTGGACTTATAGTAAGTATATTTCAAACAACAACTTCCATACAGGAACAAACATTGACATTTGTTCCAAAACTTGTAGCAATATTTATTTCGCTTCTTATCTTTGGTTCATTTATTGCACAGGATTTGATGAGCTTGACAAATAAACTTTTTTTGATGATTCCCGATATGGTAAAATAAGGAAGGAGGCGTATGGAAATTTTTATTAAAAATTTCCAAATTTTACTCTTAATTTTTGTACGGGTAAGTGGAATATTTTTTATTGCCCCTTTCTTTTCATCACTGTTAATTCCAACAAGATTTAAAATAATTTTTTCTATTTTCCTTACTTTAATTTTATTTCCCAGCCTAAAAAATTTTAATATTACTATTCCATCTCATATGGGTGAATATGGTATAATGGTAATCTCGCAATTTATACTTGGGTTAATACTTGGTTTTATTGTTGCAATTATATTTACAGGGTTTCAACTTGCAGGACAGTTTTTTAGCTTTCAAATGGGATTTGGAATTACTCAAGTTTATGACCCATTGGCTCAAATTGAAATTCCTATTATTGGACAATTTCAATATCTCCTTGCTTTGCTTGTATTCCTTTTAATAAGAGGACATCATCTTTTAATTACTGCGCTTTATCAATCTTTTGAAATATTACCAGTGTTTGATTTTAGCAATATTGCAAAGGTAGAAATATTATCTCTATCTATTTCTAAAATATTTTCTCAGATGTTTTTATTAGCTTTAAAAATTGCTTTTCCTATAATAGGAACTATGTTTCTGGTTTCATTTGTTTTGGGGCTTCTCGCTAAAGTGTCGCCTCAGATGAATATTTTTATGATAGGTTTTCCTTTTCAAATAGGAATTGGACTTATCACTATTTTTATTGTTCTTCCGTTTTTTATAGAAATGATTGGTTATGTTATTGACTTTATGTTTGATGATATTGGAAATCTTATATATACATTACGGTAGGTTAAGAACTAAAAACAGTATATAGATTATGGAAGAGTTATATATAAAAATTAATTTGCAATTATTTGCAGCACCAGAGGATGAAGGCAGAACAGAAGAGCCGACTGAGAAAAAGTTACGAGAAGCAAGAGAAAAGGGCAAAGTTGCAAAAACTACAGAACTTAGCAGTGCATTGATATTATTAATAGGTTTTTTTGTTCTTGCTGTATTTTCGCAGACTTTGATTAAAGGTTTTTTAAACTATATGAAAACAATTTTTTTCAATTTAAATAAATTTGATTTTACATTGGGAAATTCAAGAAGAATTGTAATGGATAGTATGATTCAATTTATAAAACTTGCTGGTCCACTTATGATTACAAGTATGTTTGTTGCATTTATTGCTGATGTTATACAAGTTGGATTTAAATTTTCGCTTCATCCTTTAAAACCAGATTTTTCTAAAATAAGTTTCACTTTTGAAAAATTAATTTCACGCGTATTTTTTTCAAGAGATGTTCTTGTAAATTTTTTTAAATCAGTATTCAAAGTAGTAATAATACTTGGTGTTGCAATTCTTGTAATAAAAAGCGATTATACAAGAATTGTAACAACGATTCATCTTGGATTAAATGAAGCTATAAAAGTTGTAAGTTGGAGTGTTTTCAAAATTGGGATATGGACATCTATTATTTTATTGATATTTAGTGGATTTGATTATATGTATCAAAAGTGGGCACATCTTCAAAGTTTGAAAATGACAATTCAGGAAGTGAAAGAGGAACGTAAACAATACGAAGGGGATCCTCTGATTAAAATGAGGCAAAGGGAAAGGCATAGAGAACTTGCAATGCGTAGGATGATGCAACAGGTTCCGAAGGCAGATGTGGTAGTTACAAACCCAACTCATTATGCTGTGGCATTGCTTTATGAACCTGAATATATGAATGCTGCACAGGTTATTGCCAAAGGTGCTGACCTTATTGCTAAAAGGATAATTGAAATTGCAAAAGAAAACGATGTGCCAATAATGGAAGATAGATTTTTAGCGCGAACATTGTATCAGGAAGTGGAAATTGGGGATGAGATTCCACCTACACTTTTTGAAGCTGTTGCAAATCTTTTAGCACAAATCTATAAGATGCGCGAGAAAAAGGAGGCTGTAGGTTAAAATGGCTGTTGAGCGTAAACCCATTACGGTCCACTGGATGCAACAAACCGATGTTCTTATAGCTGTTGGTGTTATATCCATA
>CAZSCZ010000032.1:0-16707 GCA_964605455.1 uncultured Spirochaetia bacterium | reverse complement strand
CATATATTAAACTGAGAAGAATAACCCAACCAATTGGAGAGTTAACTTTAAGGGAACTTCATGAAGAGATGCGAAAAAATGGTGCTCATCGCGGAATTGTTATAACTACTGGAACATTTGCACCAAGTGCTGTAGAATATGCTTCTACCCGTCCAATTGATCTTATTGATAAAAAGAAATTAACAGAAATTCTTAAAAATATTTCTACATAAAATTATTTTTTCATCTGATAATACTCTATCTTGAAATTTACATTTCTTCCAAATTTCTTTTCCATCCATAAATGTAAATAATCTGTTGGCAGAGTTCCATAAAAATTATTAACAAGATTCGGAGTTGCACCATATTCTAATCCCATATTAAAAGTAGAAGAAAAATTATATATTAATGTTGTGCCAGATAAAAAATCCTTTGGCGAATTCCAATATTTGTCTTCTGATAAAAATTCATATTGCTTACCTATATGCAAATAAGAAATAAATGATGGAGAAATATTATATTGAAGTGTTGAAAGATAAACGCCCCCAGCATAACTTTTTTTATTATTGTATGTTGAAAATAGTGAAATTTGATTGTAAAACTGAAACCTGTTAAAGTCAAGCAAACTATTTTGGAATTTGCTTTGAAAAGGATTATAAATTGATTGACTATATAAAGAAATTTCTATTAAAACAATTACTATAAAATAACATAATTTTTTCATTCTCTTCCTCCTTCTTTTTGTAAGTTTCTTTCGTAATAAAATGTTAAAATTTATAAATTTTTATTTATCCTTTTTGGTAAATATTAATAGCGTGGTTAGAAAACCCAGACTATCAGAGATAAAAAGAACTATTACTCATTTTTAATCAATTCCAACTTTATCTAAATTCCAGGAAATTCTCTTTTATAAATCTAATTCGTTCTTTAGCTGAATTGAAATATTCACTATCTGGATATGTTCTTACCAATTTTTCATAATAATTTTTAGCAAGTTCAAGATTTCTTACTTCTGGTTCATTTTCATACAAATCACCCAACTTAAATAAAGCATCATCAGCACTATTTGAATGTTTATATCGCTTCAAAACTTTTTGATACATTTTTATAGCATTCGCTATTTCTTTTCTCTGACGGTAAATATCACCTAATAGTATATAAGACTCATCAATTATTTTATTCTTAGGAGACCTCTTCTGAAGAGTCAATAATATTTTTATGGCTTCACCAGTTTTATTTGTTCTTGAATATATAATAGCCACTCTATACATTGACCTTGGAGTTAATGAACTAAAACTTAATTCTTGATTTAATTTATTAAAATACATAAGTGCCTCTTCATATTTTCTCTGTCTAAACATTATCTCCCCCAGATAGAAAGTTATTTTATCTTTATATCTACTATCAGGATACTTTTGAAGTAATTCTATAAATGCAGACTCTGCCTCCTTATAATTTTTCATTCTATAAAGTTCTATTCCATTTTTATATAATATTGTTTCATTATCCAATGTTTCTTCTTTTTTCTCTTCTTTTAATTTCTCTTTTCTATATTCTTTAAACTTTTTAATTTTAGGCTTCTTCTTTTTTTCTGAAAGCACAATTTCTCTTTTTTCAAATAGAATATCTTCTGAAATGTAATTTGGCACAAACAAAAATATATTAAAATTGTTGAATTTTACTATATCAAGTTGCTCTCCAGCACATATTTTTGACATAAATAATAATAAAATCAACACATACATAATCTATCTATTAAAGGTTTGTTTTAATTACTCCTGATGTTTTTTTAATCTCAGGAAATTTATTTTGAATTTCAAACTCTTCTGAAATACCAGGATAATATTCTTCTTGTAATTGTGGTTGTAATTTAAATTTTATGCTCTCTTTAAGTTCTCCTTCAGTTTTTATATCAGTATCTATTATATTATATGCAAAAAGATTATAAAACATTGCTTGTGGAGATGAAGATTTTACAACATTTCCCGACTCATCAATTATAGTCAATTTTTCTTTCATTGAAATCCGATACACATAATTAACAGGAGTAAATTTTTCTTGCTCTATTTCAAATACCTTTGGCTTAGCTGACATAATTCTTTTTCCTTTAAGATACCCTAACATTTCATTTTTTTCTTCTAATATGGATAGATATTGAGATGTAATTATTTCTTCTCGAGCAACCTTCTTGCTCTTTATGTATCCGATTATTATTCCAATAATTACGAGTAAAATAAAAATAAGTATAATCTGATTTTTTAAATTTTTAATAATTTTAACCATTATTATTTATTTCACATATTCCTGAATTTTCTCTTTTCTTAATTCCAGAGAAATGATTTTAGAAATTCCTTTATCTTCCATTGATACACCATAAAGATAATCAACATTTGAGATTGTATTTGGGTTATGAGAAATTATTATAAACTGGGTATTCTGTGCAAATTCTTTCATCATCTTGACAAATCTTCTATTATTTTCATCATCAAGTGCTGCATCAATTTCATCCAATGCACAGAATGGTGATGGCTTAACAAGAAATATAGAAAACATTAGGCCTATAGCAGAAAGCGAACGCTCTCCACCTGAAAGCCAGCTAATAGATTTAAGCTTTTTACCAGGCGGCTGAACATTTATAATAATTCCTGATTCAAGTGGTTTTGATGGGTCTTCCAATATTAAATTCGCTCTCCCACCACCAAATAGTCGCCTAAAAATATAATGAAAGTTTTCGTTTATCTTTGAAAAAGTTTCAAGAAAAAGTCTTGTGGATTCTTTATTAGTCTCAGTAATTATTTCTATTAAATCATTTTTCGCTTTAAGCAAATCTTCCCGTTGCTGTAAATTAAAGTTGTATCGCTTATCTACATCCTCATACTCTTCTTCTGCTAAAAGATTTACACTACCAAGATTCTTTATCGCTATTTTTACACTTTCAATCTCATTTCTGAGCTCTTTTAAATTTATATTATCGTCTATTGAATCTATTATCTCTTTTATCTTTACATTATATTCATTATATAATGTATCCTCATAGTCCTGAAGATTAGCTTCTGTTTTACTATAAATATCTCTAAGATCGCGTAGCTTTAAATCTATATCATATATCTTGTTTAATATTTCACTGTTTTTAGCTTTTATTTGATTTATTTCTTGACGAATTGAGTAAATATCTTCATCTATTTTGGTAATTGTTTTATTAAAATTATCAGTTTTGTCAGTAAGTTTAATAATCTCTAAATTAAGTTTATCAATCGTCTTTATATGCTGTGCATTTATTTGTGAAAAATTTTTTATTTCTTTATTGATACTTTCAAGGTTTCTGTTGTTTTTTTCAATATCCCTCTTAATCTTATCCATTTCATTATGAATTTGTTCAAGTTTAAACTGACCCTTACTTATAATATGTTCAATATCCTTAAGTTTCTTACTTAAGATTTTCTCATCCTGAATCAACTTATGATTTTCTGTCTCAATTCCATTAATTTTTGATTGATTTGAAATTATATTATTTGTAATCTCTGAAATTTCTTTATCAAGCACCTCCTTTTTAGCATAAATTCCATCTTTATCAAAAATTATATTTTTAAACTCATCTTGATGAATAACCATCTCTTCAACAGTCTCTTTTAATTTTCCGATATATTTTTTTATTCCATTCAATTTATTGTGAATCTCTTCCAATTGCATATTTCTTTGTAACAAATTTATAAAATTTTCTATTTCCGCTTCAATTTTCTCTATAATATTTATTACTTCGCTTTTAATATTACATTGCTTATCTTCCCTACCCTCAACCTCTTTCTTTTTTCTATCAATCTCCTTAACAAATGCATCAGTTACCCCTCTTAGCTCAATCCGTTTCTTATCCAATATCTTCTGCATCTCTTTTATTTGTTTATGAAGCTCTTCTCTTAACACTAAATTATCCTTTATCTTTTTATTGATTTCTTCTATCTCATTATTTAAAAACTCTTTCTGCTCTGTTGCTTCAGACAATTTTTGTGTAATCTCTTCAACTTTCAATTCTTTCGCTTGATACAACCTTGTTAAATCTTCATTTTCAGCAAGAATCTCTTTTGTTAGTTCTTGCTTTTCATTTATTAATAAATTATTCTGTTCAATCTGCTTTCTATAAATCCCCATCTTCTCTTCGTTTCCTTTTATAATCTGCTCAATTTTGGATTGTTCTTTCTCTTTCTCAAATCTATTTTGCGTATAATTTGAAAGTTTCTGAGTTAGCTGCTCAATTTTAACATCAAATTGAGAAATTTTTGTATTAAGTTCTCTCTTTTTATCTTCTAATTTCTTAATTTTTTCTTTAATTTCATTTCTTGTTTTTATGCTTATCTTATATCTGTAACCATAAAATTTTACTTCAAGTTGTTTCAATTTTTCCTGATATTCTCTATAAATTTTTGCTTTTTCTGCCTGAAGTTTTAATTTATCGCGCTCCTGTTTAATCTCACGTAAGAAAAGATTTACCTGAGCTAAGTTGTTCTCTGCACGTTCAAGTTTCAGCATAGTTTCTTTTCGTTTTATCTTGTATTTTGAAATACCAGCAGCTTCTTCAAAAATTATTCTTCTTTCTTCTGGCTTAGTGCTTAATATCATATCAATTTTACCTTGTTCTATAAATGAATATGCACCTTTTCCAATTCCAGTATCAGCAAAAAGTTCGTGAATATCTTTTAGCCTGCATTTCTGCTTGTTAATAAAAAATTCAGATTCACCTGAACGATAAATTCTTCGCTTAATAGATACTTCTCTGTACTCTACTGGTAATAGTGAATTACCATTATCAATAATTACCTCCACTTCTGCCATACCAAGTGGTTTATGCTCCTCTGTGCCAGCAAATATTATATCAGCTATATTCTCTATTCGGATAGATTTGCTGCTTTTTTCCCCAAATACCCACATTAGAGCCTCAATTATATTTGATTTTCCGCACCCATTGGGACCTACAATGCCTGTGATCCCATCTCTAAATTCTATTTCTGTTTTATAAGCAAATGATTTGAATCCATAAACTTTTAACTTTTTTATAAACAGCATTGTATCTCCTTTAATCTAAAGTATTATCGCATTATCATAATATCAATTTTTTGTTATGTCAATATATTTTCAATCTTTCCAATTTTGTTATGTAATTGCTTTTAAATTCTTTTCATAAAGTTCAAGATTTTGTTTATACATCTCCTCTTTTTCTTTTACTTTTGCCACAATATGTTCAGGAGCTTTTTCAATAAAATTTCTGTTAGACAGCTTCTTTCTTAATTTTTCTATCTCTGTCTTTATCTCGTCAGTCTCCTTTTTTAATCTTTCACTCTCTTTTTTAAAATCAATTAGTCCCTTTAGCGGAATAAATATTTCTAAATTATCCGTTACATTTATTGCTGAATGAGATGGTCTTTTAAGTCCAATACCATATTTTATATCTGAAACTCTCGCAAGAAATTTTATATAACTTGCACCTCTCTTAACTAAATCAATCTTATCTTCTTCTTCTCCACTGATTATTACTTTTATCTCTTGCTCCGGCTTTATTCCCATCAATGCTCTTATATTTCTTATAGAAGATACAATATGTTGAATTATCTCCATACCTTGCTCAGATTCTTCATCAATTAATAAATCATTCTTCTCTGGCCATCTTGAAATCATTATGCTTTCATCTTTTTTATTTGGAATTTTCTGGTAAATCTCTTCAGTAATAAATGGCATCACTGGATGTAATAGCTTCATTGAATTTTCAAGTATATAAAAAAGAATACTAAAAGTTTTAATTCTTGTTTTTTCATCTGATTTATAGATTCCTATTTTAGAAATTTCTAAATACCAATCACAAAATTGGTGCCATATAAAATTATTTAAAGCAAGTGATGCTTCCTGAAATCTATATCTACTAAATGCCGATGTAACAGTCTCAATCAATTTTTGTAGCCTTGATATAATCCATTTATCAGCAAGATCAAGTTCTAATTCGTTTATATTAAGGATCTTTTCATTTTTATAATTCATAAATACATATTTTGCAGCATTAAATATTTTATTTGCAAAGTATCTACCAATAGTAAATTTATCCATTGAGAGGAGCAAATTTTGACCAGAAGGTGTTATACTTACAATTGTGTATCGTAAAGCATCTGCACCAAATTTCTCCACAACTTCAAGGGGATCAATTCCGTTCCCAAGCGATTTACTCATTTTCCTGCCCTGAGCATCAAGAATTACACCGTGAATATGAACATTACTGAATGGAATCTCTTTCATAAATTCCAGTCCTGCCATAATCATTCGTGCAACCCAAAAAAATATTATTCCTGGATCAGTTACAAGGACATCGGTAGGATAAAAATAATGTAATTCTGGAGTATCGTTAGGCCATCCCATAGTAGAAAATGGCCAAAGCCATGAAGAAAACCATGTGTCAAGAACATCATTATCTTGATATAAATTTGTACTTTTGCATTTAGGGCATTCTTTAGGCTCATCCCTGCTTACAATAATCTCGTCACAATCATTACAATACCATACAGGGACCCTATGCCCCCACCATATCTGCCTGGAAATACACCAATCTCTTATATTATACATCCAGTTCAAATACACCTTTGTCCATCTTTCAGGATAAAATTTAATCTTCCCTTGTTCTACAACTTTTATTGCTGGTTCTGCAAGAGGCTTCATCTTAACAAACCATTGAGTTGATTGATAAGGCTCAATCACTGTATCGCATCTATAACAATGCCCAACTGAATGAGTATAATCATCTATTTTTTCTATAAGTCCAAGTAACTTAAGGTCTTCAATTACTGCTTTCCTGCACTCATATCTGTCCAGCCCACGATATTTCTCTGGCACATTTTCATTCATTTGGGCTTTTTCTGTCATTATGTTTATAAACAGAAGATTATGTCTTTTCCCAATCTCAAAATCATTAGGATCGTGAGAAGGAGTAACTTTTACAGCACCTGTTCCGAACTCCATATCTACAATTTTGTCTGCTATAATTGGAATCTCTCTATTTACAAGAGGCAAAATTGCCTTCCTTCCAATAAAATGTTTATATCTCTCATCTTCAGGATTAACTGCAATTGCAGTATCACCAAGCATTGTTTCTGGTCTTGTTGTTGCTACTACAATAAATTCATTAGAATCTTTCAATGGATATTTAATATAATAAAGCTTGGCAGAATGCTCTTTATAATCTACCTCATCATCTGCAAGTGCGGTTGTGCATCGTGGACACCAGTTTATTATATATTCTCCTCTGTAAATCAATCCTTTTTCATAAAGTCTTACAAATACTTCCTTAACAGCATTTGATAGCCCCTCATCCATTGTAAATCTTTCTCTATCCCAGTCGCAGGAAGCACCAATTTTTTTTAATTGTTGAATTATTATACCACCATTCTGTTCTTTCCACTCCCATACTTTTTTTAAAAATTCTTCCCTTCCAATATCCTCTCTTGTCCTTCCTGTTGTCTTTAAGAGCTCTTTTTCAACAACATTTTGGGTAGCAATACCAGCATGGTCAGTTCCAGGAATCCAACAAGCCTCATATCCTTGCATCCGCTTCCACCGTATCAAAATATCCTGAATTGTATTATTAAGTCCATGACCCATATGAAGAACACCAGTTACATTTGGGGGCGGAATTACTATTGTAAATGGTTTTCTATTTTTATCAATCTTTGCTTTAAAAAAGCCTTTTTTAAGCCAGAAATTATACCATTTGTCTTCTATATTTTTAGGATTGTATTCCTTTAAAAATTCGTCCATTTTATATTACTCCTGACCTCCATATCCCAGAATATCTAATTTACATCTTTTTATAATGTTGTCAAGAGAAAATTAAATTATAAAGTAGGGACGGTGCACAACTCTATTAACTTTGTGCCCAATTCTCAATGTTCACACAGTTCTCAATGTTCACAATGTTCAGTCTCCAGAAATTATAAAATTAATAAAGTTGTGCACCGTCCCTCACTATTGTAGTAAAATTCTTTTTAATTGCTCGTAAAACACTTTTTCTGAAAAATATTTATTATATCTAATTTTTGAATTTTTCGCCATTTTTTCTAAAAGCAAAGGGTTCTTTAAAAGTTTAATTATTACATTTGCAAGGATTTTTGGCTTCTTTGGTGGAATAATTATTCCGTTGAAATTATTTTTAACAATTTCTGGTATAACATTTACATTTGTCCCAATTACAGGTTTGCCAAGATAAAGATATTCCAGCACAACTCTACTTATGGTTTCAGAACCAACAGAGCTTATAATTGCTATATCAAAAAGATTTACAACATCTGCAATATCATTAATCAGTGGCAAAATTTTGATTTTATGTAATACACCACATTCCTGTGCAAGAGATTTTAATTCTTCAACTTTTATATGCTCCTGTTTACCTGCAATTATAAATTCTACTTTTTTAAATTTTTTATAGACTTCACCAGCAGCTTTTACAAATGTATACTGATCTTTCACATAATCAAGTCTTCCAGCAATTCCTATAATCTTATTTCTGCGATTAATTTTATATTTTCTTGCAGTCTTTGCTTTACTTTTTGTAATCTTAAAATGTTCTTCATCAGCACTGCCATGCATAATATAAATTTTATCTTTAAAAGGTGAAAGAAATTTTTTGTTTTGATTATAAATACTTTTACAAGTAAGAATTATTTTATCAGCTGAATTATAAATCATTTTTGAAAATATATTTGTCTTTATTTTTCGCCTATCACCACGCGTTATAATAAATTTTACAGGCACAAATAGTTTAGCAAGTGCAGCAAAGGTATGGTCTTCTGAACGATGCGCATTTATTATAGAAATGTTATTCTCTTTTATAATTTTTAGCATTTTTATAAAATTTTTTATTAATTTAAAAAAGTTAAATCCTTCAAAATTTAAATCAGTCAAATGAAGTTTATATTCAGCTGCTCTTTTATAGGGTGGTGAACCATTTTTGCTCCCAATTATAACATTATATCCATTTTTATTTAATATACGTGCAGTGTTTATTGCGTAAAAAGCAGTAGCGTTCCACCATCGCACATTTATTAGAATTAAAATTTTTTCCATCTCAACACCTTTTTTATTTTATTTAATACTGTTTCAACAGAAATATTTTTCATACATTTAAAATGAGATTTTGGACATTTGTTTCTTCCATGATAATCACAGGGACGACATTTGACATTATTGCTTTCTATAATAATTACATTTTTTCTCAATGGCACAAATCCAAATTCTTTTACAGTGCTTCCAAAAATTGCAATTAACGGAGTATCAGTTCCAGCTCCAAGGTGCATTATGCCTGAGTCATTTGTTATTAGGATAGAGCTATTTTTAATGACTTCTACAATTTCAAGTAGATTAAGTTTGCCTGCAAGATTTAATACATTTTTGGGATTTTTTATCAATAAATTTATTCGCTTCTGCTCTTCTTTTGTTCCTAAAAGGACTATAAAGAATTTCTTTGATAAAATTTCGATTAATTTAGCATATCCCCACCATATCTTTGTTTCCCATTTTGCAACAGGTGCAATTGAAATTATTTTTTTTCTTTTATTTTTTAGCAAAGATTTAATTTTATTTGCAATATTAAGTGAGGTAGAAATCGTATAATTATAATCTCTGGAAGAAATTTTTATATTTAATTTTTTTAAAACATTAAGATAATTTTTAATCACAGAATTATTTTTTAATAAATTTATTTTAAAGTGAACCAAAAGCCATCGTCTGAATTTATACTTTTTATATACGAATGATTTATTAAAAAAATAGAATAGTATAAAGATACTTCGTAAATTTTTCTGCAAATCAATTATTCTGTAATAATTTTCTTTTTTTATAATCTTAATTATTTTCCATAATGAGTCTTTTCTTTTATTAAAAGGAATAATTTTATTTACATATGGATTTTGAGTAAAAAGATGGATATACTCTTTCTGTGTAAGGAAATGAACCTCAAATCCTGCATTATATAATTTTCTAATCACAGGATGGACAAGCACTACATCGCCAAGCGAAGAAAATCGTATAATTAGAATTTTTTCTTTGTATGCCATTTTCTATGTACCCAAAACCACTGGTCAGGATATTTTTTTACCCACTTTTCCAGTTCATCTGACCACAGTTTTGTATTATAATAAATATCTTTTTCCAAATCTCCTGTAATTTTTACTTTTAGTGGTTTACTTATATAAAGGGTATGAGTATCATTTTTTCCACGAATCAGAGCGAAAAAGAGCATTGGAGCATTTGTTTTAACAGCAAAAATAGCGGGACCTTTTGCAGTTGATGCAGGTCTACCAAAAAAATTTACAAATACGCCAGCTCCACCTGCATCCTGGTCCGCAATTAATCCCAAAAGCTTATTCGCCTTCAATGCCTTTATAGAACCGCGTAGAGAATCCTGCATTGGGATAAGTTCCATTCCTGCATCTCTGCGAATTTTATAAAATAATTTATCAGAGTATGGGTTACGCATTGGATGATAAATAGCAGAAAGTGGATAACCTATTTTAACCACAATTGTGCCTAAAAGCTCCCAATTTCCAATATGACCAGTTATAGCAACAATACCTTTTCCTTTTTTTAATGCTTTTTTGAGATTTTCTTCACCTATTATCTTTACTTTTGAGTTAATATAATTCAAGTCAATTTTTGGCAGGAAAATAAATTCCATAAATACTTTTGCAAGATTTATATAAACTCTTTTGCATATTTGAACAATTTCTTTGTAAGATTTATCTGGAAATGAATGAGAAAGATTTTCTATAGCGCGTTTTCTGTGGGTATAATTAATATGAAAAAAGATTTTTCCAAGTGCAGAAGCAATTTTAAGTGCAACAGATAAAGGAAACAACCTAAAAAATAATACTAAATAAAAAAGGAAAAAATATTCAATAAAAAATTTTATAGATTTTTTCATAGAAGGTGAAATTTAATAAATTATAAGGGATTTTAATTTGACAAGTTTCGTTCCTATTTTTACTCTATTTTTAAAATAAAATCGTCAAAATATGTTTTAGAATCTGCTTTGGACCATAAGCCAACTTTACCTTTTGAAAGAAAAAATTTTGTTCGGAACCTTCTCCTTTTTCCTGATATTCCTTTTGAAAAATCTATTTCCATCAATTTTAAATTATTCACATATCCTTTTACAATGTTTCCATTAACAATTACTTTTAATCTATGCCATACTTTATTTTGTAAAATACCTTTATTTTTAAGTTGAACCCATTTTATTGTATATCGTTTTCCATCCTGGTAACCGAAAAGCACGCAATTATTTTCAAGAAAGTTTGACCGCAAGACAAAATAATTACCTGGGTCTTTCATTCCAAAAACTATTCCGCCACACTGGTCAACTTTTCCAGATATAAATTTTATACGCACTGTAATTTCATATCTGCCAGATTTTACAGGGACTTCATATATTGATAATGGAAAGTAGTAATATTTTTTTATATTATCCATATATGCATAATATTTTTCACCAAAAAGTTTGGCAATTTTCGGTCTTATGTCACCCGCCAGTTTATTGCCCCATCTCTTTCCATCAACAACATATACATAATTTCCTTCATCTTTAATTCTGTACCAATCTCCTACCAGAACATTAAATCTTTTTATTGATTTTTGTGTTTCAAAATCTTCTTTATAAACTTTAGCTTCTACAATTGTATTAGTGAATATCATTAAAATTATAGTAATATTAATTAAATATCTCGCCATTCTGTTCCTCCTTTTAAAATTATTTTTCTCATAATAAAAATAAAAAAAATAATTGATAAAATCCACAAAAAATATAAAGTTTTAATTTTTCCTTTAAACTCATAAGGTTTACCTTTAGGAACTCTTTTAGTATCAATCTTTATCTTTTTCAGCGTTGCAACATAATAAATGCTTTCTGTAAAAACATCTTCATCAATGGATAATTGTTCAATTTTATTTTTATCACAGACAAATTCAATAGTGCCATACTCTTTTATAGAATTTTCAGGATTTATAAAATTGAATTTTATATTATCAAAACTTATTTGAAATAATTTGAGCAAATCAATAGCAGTCTGCCACTTGGGACCGTTTTTTCTGATATATAAGTTAACATCTATCTGTTTGTCTTTAATTTGATTTAAAACTTTTATAGAGTTTTCGGATAAAGAATTTATTTTATTAAAAGTAAAATCATATTTAATATCAATTCTTAATACAAGTAATAAAATCACAATCCATAAAATTGCTATAATTAAAAAGATTGGATATTTTTTTCTCTGATTTATAAAAAGTGTAATAATAAGTAAAAATATGCCAGAAAAAATATAACCGAGTATATATTTTAAATTAAATATACCTTCAAGTACTATATCATAGAAATAATATGGAGATATTTTTCGTATAGATTCTAAAAATGGGAAATTAACTATATCAGAAATAAAATCAATTCCCAGAATAATAAAATTGAAAGTTATAATTAAATAAAAAGAAAGTTGTTGAGGCGTTATAGCAGATATAAACAAGGCAAGTGAAATCCAGAAAAAAGAAATTGAAACAAATCCTATGAAAAGGTTAAGTGCATATTTAAAGTCAACAAAACCGCCAAACACTATATAAGGAAGAAGTAGTAAAAAGGCAATTAAAAATAGAACGCCAGCGAGTAAAAAGTAAGCTATAAATTTCCCAGCAATAATTGAGAAGTCATTAAAAATTAATTTTAATATATCATATGTGCCGTTATCTTTTTCAGATGAAATGGTTATGCTAACAACCACAGGAAAAATTAATAAAAAGAAAAGGAAGAAATTTGAGAAGAGTGGCGCAAAAATTCCTTGATTAGGGTCAGCAGACATTATAATTTGGGGTGAAACTTCAGTATTTATAGAAACATCACTATAAATTTCAAGAGATAAAAAATTAAGATAACCAGCAAAAATAATAAAAAAAATTATAATGTTAAGAAAAATTTTTTTACTCCAGCTTTCAATTAATTCTTTTTCACTTATTAATAATATATTTTTCATCTTTAACCCTTAAATAAATATCCTCAATATACAATTTGCCGTCAGCTGTTTTTAATTTTTCTGCATTACCTTCAAATATTTTTTTGCCATTATCAAGAATTACTATTTTATTAGCAAGGTTACTTAAAATTAGAGATTCATGCGAACAGATTAAAACTGTTTTTGTATTTAGCACAGATTTCAAAATATTATGTAATTTAAATTTAAATTCAATATCAAGTCCATCAGAAGGTTCATCCAGAATAACAAAATCTTCATTTCCAATTAAAGCCTGAACTACAATAAGTCTTCGCTTGTAGCCTTTAGATAAAAATTTTATTTTTTTATTAAGACAGTTATTGAACTCAAATTTATTAATATAATCTCTCATTTTTTCAAAAGAGACATTTTTAATCTTTTTAAGCCATTTTAAAAAGTATCCTACAGTAAGTTCAGGGTATAGATTACACTCTTCTGGAGCATAGGCAAATCTAATTTGTCTACGGAAGATTATTTTACCGGAAGTGTAATTTATAAGAGAAAGTAAAATTTTAATTAAGGTGGTTTTTCCAGCACCATTGGGTCCAATAAGGGCAGTAACCTTATTTTCAGGGATATCAATTGAAATATTATCAAGCACTTTTTCTTTGTTATAAAATTTTGTAATGTTTTGCGTTCTAATTAAAATATCATTTACATTTTTCATTTTAGCGAAATAAATACAATATTTTAACAGATTCTTGGTAAAGCTTGACCTGTAAGAATATCAAGGATTCTATTTGTCCCAATTTTGGTTTTAAGTAATACCTTTTCTTCATCTGTTTCTATAATTTCTCCTATTATCCGTGCTTTTTTCCCTTCTTTATATCTACGCATTATATTGATAATTTTATCAGATTTGTCTTTTGAAGCTACAATTATAACTTTTCCTTCATTTGCAAGATATAATGGGTCCAACCCAAGAATTTCACATAAGCTATTAACTTCTTTTTTTATTAATAATTTATCTTCATATATTAAAGCAGAAAATCCTGTTGATTCTATAATTTCATTTAATGTAGTAGCTAATCCTCCTCTTGTAGGGTCACGCATAAATTTTATTCCACTACAATTTTCTATTATTGCTATAATCATTTTATTAAGCCCAGCACAATCGCTCTTTAATTTAAAATCAAACTGTAACCCTTTCTGTAGCCCCATAATTACAGCTCCATGCTCACCAATTCCTCCGTTTATTATTATAACATCTCCTGGCTTTATATTTTTTTTGTCAAATTTTTTACCACCTCTAAATTCACCAATACCTGATGTATTTATAAAAATTTTATCAGCTTTTCCTTGTTGAACAACTTTTGTATCTCCTGTAACAATCTTCACATTACACTCATTTGCAGCTTTTTTCATTGAATTTAAAATTTTCTCAAATATATCAAGTGGCAACCCTTCCTCTAAAATAAATCCGACAGATATAAAAAGAGGTTCTGCTCCACACACTGCAAGGTCATTTACAGTTCCTGTAATTGCTAACTTCCCTATATCACCACCAGGAAAGAATATAGGTGAAACTGTATAGGAATCTGTTGTAAATAAAATTTTTTTTGTATTCACCCCAACAAATGCAGAATCATCTAAATTTTTTAATTCTTCACTATTAAAATATCTTAAAATAAGGTTTTTTATAAGTTTTAATGTTAATCTACCACCACTACCATATGAAAGGGTAATCTTTTCATCTCGCATATATTTACCATATTATAGTTTTTTGAATTTAGTATACTTCATTAATTCAATATATCGGTTTTTGATATCAGTATATTGTATTGAATCAAGAGCTCTTGTTCCAAAATCAGTAACAGTAAAGGATGCTATAACTGTAGCAAAGATAACTGCTTTTCTTAAATTATTTTCACTTAATTTCTGTGTTTTTGAAAGAAAACTTACAAATCCACCTGCAAAGCTATCACCAGCACCAGTTGGGTCTACTACTTCTTCAAGTGGAAATGCAGGAGCAATAAAGATTGAATCCTGTGTAAACATTATAGCACCGTGTTCTCCTTTTTTTATAATTACAATTTTAGGGCCTAAACTCATTATTCGTTTTGCAGCTTTAACCAGATTGGTAGTATGAAATAATTGACATATCTCAGAATCATTTATTAACATTATATCGGTTCTTTTTATAACTTCAATCAATCTATCTTTTTTATTCTCTATCCAGTAATTCATAGTATCACTTACAACCAATTTGGGGTTCTTGATATTGTTTAAAACTTCAAGTTGTAAATCTGGATCAATATTGGCAAGAAACACATACTTAGCAGTTTTATATTTTTCAGGAATATCAGGATGAAAATTTTTAAATACATTAAGTTCAGTTTTTATAGTATGAGCTTGATTCATATCATATTCATAGTATCCCTCCCAGCGGAAAGTTTTTCCACTAACTTTTTTAACTCCTTCAGTATCAATTCCCTTTTTTTGAAGGTATTCTATATAAGATTTGCTAAAATCCATTCCTACAACTCCAACTATACCAACCTCTGCTATTATTGAGGCAGATATAGAAAAATGAACAGCAGAACCGCCAAGTATATTTTCTACATTTCCAAATGGTGTTTTTATAGTATCAAATGCAATTGAACCAACTACAAGTATCATAATAACCTTCCTGAAATTTTATAAAATAATTTCCTTTAAAAAAATTATATTTCTGAAATAATATAATTACAATAAATTCAACTGGCAAGTTTTTTAGTAAAGAGTCAATGATAAAGATTCAACTTAAATTTTTTTGATTTTCTATGAATTTTGTTTATTTTTATGTTTAACAAATTGAAAATTTAAATTTACATACATTATGTCCTCATTTTGATATAGCCCCACACATCCATTTATATTTAATTTATGCCTATCACTATATACACCTGGCACTTATCTACCTCATTCAAATTTATAATTTCACTTCTGAATTCTACAAAAAGTTCAATCCAAACATCCATTTTATATTTCCAATTATGTTCTTTAAGCTCTATTTTTTAATAATAATATCTGCGAAAAATTTGTCAATCTTTATCGCTGGCTGGCTGCAAAGAAGTGGAAAAAAGTTGACATTTTTAAAAAAATGGGATACAATATGTATAGCGTAGAAACAATAATATAGCGATTGAGGCAACAAGGCTGAATTATTATTGTAAACTTAAGCCTTCTGAGAAGTCATTCCTTGCGAACATAGGGGCAGAAATGAGAAGAGAAAGAAAGAAACCACAAAGAGGTTCCTATAATGAGGAGGAAATTTAAATCTCTGTTTATTTTTTTATTCTTAATTATCTGGAATATTTATTCCCTATTGGCTGGTGAAATAATTGATACTAAGTTTTCAGAGATAACTAAAACAAATAATATTGAATACAATGGAGAAATTGTGAAACTTTCCTTTTCTGGGGTGCAACCAATTGCAGGGAATGGCACAGAAGACTGTGTGTTAGATAAAGGATACCCTGCCTTTGCTTCTTCTTGGGTAGCTGCTCCCGCAGTAATAAAAGAGGGCACAATGTATAAAATGTGGTTTCATGGTAATGATGGTTTTGCCATATATCGCATAGGTTATGCCTATTCTTATGATGGCACAAACTGGACTGTATATTCAAACACAGCAGGTGGAATGAAAGGAGCAGTAATAGGGCCTGAAAACTCTCCTGCCTTTGCTTCT
>CAZSCZ010000031.1:0-16758 GCA_964605455.1 uncultured Spirochaetia bacterium | reverse complement strand
ATATCTCAACAAATATAGATTATCCGCGTGGTCAGGCTAATATTGGCAATGTTCCTCAAGGCGGAATTGGTAGTGATGAATGTTTCTATCAATCAAAAATACCTGTAACAAAAACAGTTTATTGGAAAGTAATAGCCATTGATACATCTTTTAAATTTTCAAGTTATTCTCCTGAATCAATAGCCAGTTTAACTCCATCATCACCACCGCCATCAGAACCACCACCAGAACCAGAAAATTTATCTCCAAGTGTAAGAATAATAGATAATGTAATCTATCTCCATAAAAATACAAAATGTAAAGTAATATTTGTAGTGGACAAGCCAACCACAGTTGAAATGAGAATATATGATATAACAGCTGAATTAGTAAAAGAGATAAAGCAAGATACTGTTTCTATAGGCACAGAGAATGAAATTTTTTGGGATGGTAGAGATGAGAGAGGGAAGAGGGTAGGATATGGAGTATATTTACTCTATTTCAAAGCAGGCGAATTAGAATTAAAAGAGAAAGTAGCGGTGGTAAAATAAGATTAGCGATACTTTATAAGTGAAATTGTATGAAAATATTTTTCTGTATTTATTAATCCAGTGTCTGGTATCATTTTTCCATTTTTTAGTGTTGAAAACATTATAGTGGTTTTTGTGAAATCTATATATGACAGTTTTTTATTTGATAAAAAGAGCAATACATAATAAAGTTATGAAAGTGTTCGGTAAATTGAGTGGAAAAAGGCACATCCCCCACTTACATCCTGTAAGTGGGAGGTAAAATTTTGTGCTTTTTGAAAGTAGGCAAATTCAAAGTGTGTGATTTATAATTTTAGGTATGGTTTAAATTATAATTTCCGAACAGTCTAAAAATTATGCATAGGAGGGTATAAAACAATGAAAGAATGCATAAATAAACAAAGAAATTTAGAAAGATGTAATTGCACTTATGAACCTTGTTCCAGAAAGGGAATATGTTGTGAATGTTTACAATATCATTTAAGTATGGGCGAGCTTCCTGCTTGCTGTTTTCCTGATGATGTAGAAAAAACTTATGACCGTTCTATTCAAAGGTTTATCTCGCTTCATAACAAGTAAAGACTATTTTCCAAATCGTCGCTCACGTTGCTGATAATCTTTTATTGCTTTTACAAGTTCTTTTTCGTTGAAATCAGGCCAGTAAGTTTTTGTAAAATACCATTCACTATACGCAGATTCCCAAAGTAAAAAATTACTTGTTCGGACCTCCCCACTTGTTCTAATAATTAAATCTGGTTCTGGTAATTCAGGATTATATAAAAACATAGAAAAGTTCTTTTCATTTAACTTTTTAATATTAAATCTATTTTTTGAAACTTCTAAAAAAAGTTTTTTTATTCCATCAATTATTTCCTGTCTCCCACCATAATTAAAACATATATTAAAAATAAATTCATTATTATTTTTTGTCTGCCTAACAGCAGTAAGTATTGCTCTTTTTGTAGGAAATGGAAGTTTATTTTTTCTACCACTGTGAACTACCCGTATACCTTTTTCTTTAAAATCTTTCAAATTATCTCTAAAATATTTATCAACAATATCCATAAGAAAGTTTATTTCCTCAGGAGAGCGCTTCCAGTTTTCTGTTGAAAAGGCATAAACAGAAAGAATTTTTACGCCTATCTTTTTTACAAATTTTACTATTCTTTCCAGATTCTCTATTCCTTTTCTATGTCCTTCCATAGGCGGAAGTCCACGTGCTCTTGCCCATCGCCTGTTCCCATCTAAAATTATTCCAATATGAACAGGAAGTTTGTCCTCATCAAGTGTAATACCAAAATATTCTACCATTTTCTTCATATAAAATCTTTATTTTTCATTTAATTTATATTATTTTTTTTATGTGTCAATTACTTTTTATATCTCTTTTATTTTCTTCAAGCCAAAAATCTCCTCTATATAAGAATTAATTTGTGGAATTTTGAAAAGTGTATAAATTACAACAAAAAGTAACGCAATAAAAATTAAAATGCTTCCAATAGTATGATGTGTAAATTCAAATGGCAGATTTTTATAACCTGTATAATATATTACAATCGTATTTCTCAAAATATTTGCAATTAATAATGTAAACGCACCTATTAAAAATGTTTTCCTTTGTAATTTGTAGTCTACATCTGTTAATTTTATAAAAAAATAAAGCAAAAGTATTTCTCTAAGACCTGTGCAACCAAGCACTATTCCAATATTAGTTGATGAAATTGGCACATTTACTTCCATTATATTTCCACCCACTATATTTAATTTCTCCTGCCAAAATAATGAATATCCAGCATAATCTATTCCAGAGATTCCACAATTAAATCCCATAACTCTTGCAAAAATAACCGAAAAACAGGATATAATTAATATAACTATTCCTCTTAGTAAAGGAATATGTTCAAAGAGATAATATATACCAAATCCATATAAAATTACTTTTCTCATATAATTATAAGATGAAAATTTACTTTTATCATTTGAAATTTTTGAAGTAATATATAAAAATAAAAACGCAAGTATAAAATTTGTGATTGCAGAGTCAAAACTTTTTTCAATATCTATATTTATATATAAAATTAAATTAACAAACGAATGAAGTGAAAGGAGTAATAAACCTATAATCAAATATTTTATTTTATCTTTTTTAAAAAAAGATAAAAAAATAAATGCAAGAGGTAAAATTATAAAATTCGTTATAATATATAGAATATTATTCATATTTTCACAAAGAATATCGGAGCTTTATTTTTTAATATCATTTATTTCTTTTGTAAACTCTCTATCAAATTTTAATCTCTTCCTTTTCAAATTTTAATTAATTAAAAACATTCGTCAAGTAAAAAGTTAAAGATTGGATACTTTTTAAACCCTTTACTTTTCATTTAAAAATGTAGATATTATATTCTATGAAAAACATTTTATTATCATTTTTATTGATTATTTTATTACTAAGTAATATCTTTACACTAAAAAAAAGTTTCTGGGAGGAAAGAGATTATATGGTGATTAAGGCGCAATCTTTTAACAGAAATTTGATTAGAAGCGGAGTTTATGTTGGCGGCATTGGTGCTGGTGGATTTGAAATAAGGCCAGATGGTAAATTTTATAGATGTCAAATATTCAATGACTGGAAATTAGAAATTCCTTTGAAAGCATTTTTTATACATAGATATAGGAATAAAACACGAGTTTTATGGCTTAATGATTTGATAACAGCAGCCAGAGTAATAAAAGGTGTAGAAGAAATAAAATATAAAGGAGAATTTCCTAAAGTCATACTTTATTATCCTGAAATAGATGTAAAAATTGAATTTCTATCATTTTTTATTCCGGGAGATGTAAAAAACTCATCTCTGCCAAGTATAATGTTTAAAATAAAAGGTAATGGTAAAATGTTTTTTATTTTTCCGCCTTTTTCTAAAAGCATTCCTCAATTCAGAAAACAAAAAGTAATTTTAAAAAGTAAAGAAGGTGAAATCGGAATTTATTCATCAAAAGGAAAGGTTTTTTATACACCTAATTTTCGTAAAATTATGGATGTAATTTGTAGTGGTGGAAGTATTGGAAATGAGACGACATACTATAACATAAAAGACCATTTTTATTTTGGAGTATTTTGGAACGGTAATTTTGATGATGAAATTATAATAAGCTGGTATTATCCTGATATGAGGGACCTTAAAAACAGATTTATTGGACATTATTACACAAAATTTTTTAAGAGCTGTAATGATGTTTTGAATTATGTAATAAAAAATAAGGAGTTATTAAAGGCAAAGACAGAAAAATTTTATAATAATATTTATTCTAAAGAAGCACCCAAATACCTAAAAATAAGTTATTCTGCTCAGCTATCAAGTTTTGTTAAGCAAAGCTGGTTAACAAAAGATGGCAAATTTGGAGTTTGGGAAGGGAGTCCTTGTTCTTGTGGCTTACAAACAACTGATGTTGCATATTACGGTTCTTGGCTATATGTAAAACTATTTCCAGAGTTAGAAAAAGCAGGAATAAGACTTACAGCAAAATTTCAGAAAAAAGATGGATGGATACCACATTTCTTTCCAGGAACATTTGATGATATTGATGAATATCGTAGAAAAGATATGAATATGCAATTTGTTCTTATGGTTTATAGAGATTATATTCTATGGAACAACGATAAAAAGTTTTTAAAAGAGATGTATCCAAAAGTAAAGAAATCTATGTTAAAAGTATATAAATGGGACAAAGATGGAGATAAAATACCTGATATAGAAGGTCCTGACCAGACATTTGATGTATGGGGATGGAAAGGCTGTAGCATATATTTAGCCAGTTTATGGCTGGGAGCATTAAGAGTAGGGGAGGAAGTAGGTAAAATTATGAATGACAAGAAATTCAGTAAAAAATGTGCAGAAGATTTTAAAATAGTGAAGAAGAATATAATAAAAAAATTATGGAACGGAGAATATTTTATATTATGGACAGATGGCAAAGAAAAAGATGAAGGGTGTTTGCTTGATGCATTGAGTGGAGACTGGTATTGTTATCTATTAGGATTAGGACATATCTTACCAGAAAAAATGATAAAATCACATTTAAAAACCTGCTTAAAATATAATAGAAAAAAAATTGACCCTAAAAATATGAAAGCATATTATACACCAGGAGAAAAAGGTTGGTGCTATATCAATGGTGGCTATAAAGATAATAAAAGATATTGTTTTCAGCAATATGAACCCTGGACAGGGATGGAATACGCATTTGCTTTACATTTATACATAATGGGTATGAAAAAGGAAGCGTTAAAAGTTATTAAAGATGTTTATAATAGGAAATTAAAATGTGGAATGATATGGAATCATATTGAATGTGGTGGTGATTATTTTAGGCCAATGGTTATAGGTGCTTTCTGGAATATATTTAATGATTGAAATGACGCATACCTGTAAGTAACATTATTATATTATGTTTATTTGCTTCAGCAATCACTTCTTCATCTCTTATAGAACCACCAGGTTGAATTATAGCTTTTATACCATATTTTGAGGCAAGTTTTATACTATCTGCAAATGGAAAAAATGCGTCTGATGCAAGGTATGCATTTTTTAAATCAAATCCAAATTCTTTTGCTTTTATTGCACCAAACTTTGCTGAATCAATTCTACTTGTCTGTCCCGCACCTACTCCAATTAATTGAAAATTCTTTGTATAAACTATTGCATTTGATTTTACATACTTGCATATAATCCAGCCAAACTTTAATTCTTCTATATCTTTCTTTGTAGGCTTTTTCTTTGTTACCAATTCAGGTTTTTTCCATAATTCCACATCTTTCTCCTGAATCAAAATAGTATCACCAGCAGAAGTAATTATATCTGTCTTTTTCAAAAAATAGTTGAAATTTGAAATTTTTATTAAACGCAAATTCTTTTTTGTTTTAAGAATATTTAATGCATTTTTATTAAAATTTTTTGCAACAACAATTTCGTAAAAGCGCTTGGTAATAAGTTTAGCGGTTTTCTCATCTACATTTCCACTAAAACAGACAATTCCACCAAAAGCAGATATAGGGTCACAGGATAAAGCTTTTTTGTAAGCATCTGCAACGGAATTACCTAAAGATGCACCACAAGGATTTCTATGTTTTATTATTACACATATTTCTTTTGAAAAATGTTTTTTTAGTTCTGCTACTATATTTGCAGATGCATAAAAGTCAAATATATTATTGAAAGAAAGTTCTTTGCCCCATAATTGTTTAAATCCAGGTGCTGTGGAATTATATAATTTATAATATACAGCAGATTGATGAGGATTTTCACCATATCTTAAATCCTGAATTTTTTCAAATGCTAAACTGTGATACTCAGGAAAATTTTTTTCACTAAAAAATTTGCTTAAATATCTTGAGATAAGGCTGTCATAATAAGAAGTAAAAAAGAAAGTCTCTTTTGCAAGTTTTATTCTTAAATCATCAGGAATTTCACAATTGTTTTCTTTAAGTTTCACTATTATTTCAGGATAATATTTTTTGTCATAAACAGGTAGAACAAATTTAAAATTTTTTGCAGCAGCACGTAACAATGTATTTCCACCTATATCTATATATTCTATCATTTCATCAATTGGCAATTTTTTCTTTACCATTTTTTCAAAAGGATAAAGATTAACCACCACCATATCAATAGATTTAATTTTCATTCTATCAAGTTCGGCAAGATGTTTTTTAAAATCTTTTCTTGCAAGTATGCCACCGAATACTTTATAGTTCAGGGTTTTAACTCTTCCATCAAGTATTTCTGAAAGACCAGTATAATCTTCTATTTTAATTACAGGCACTTTGTTTTTTTCAAGAAGCTTTGCAGTGCCACCTGTTGAAAGAATTGTTATACCAAGTCTATTTAATTGTGCTGCAAATTCTACAATATTTTCTTTGTCATAGACACTTATTAATGCTGTTCTGACTTTCATTCTTAACTCCTTTTATAAAATGTTTCCTAATTAAGTCCTTTATCTTTTTTTCATATCCAATATCAGTAGGTTCATAATATTTCTTTTTTACAGGGATATATTCCTGTTCTACCCAATGTCCCTCAAAGTTATGCGGATATTTATAATCTTTTCCGTGTTCTAATTTTTCTGCACCTTTATAATGTGCATCTTTTAAATGTTGTGGAACTTCAAGTATAACACCTTTGTTTACATCGTCAAGTGCTTTATTTATTGCAAGATATGAAGCATTACTTTTAGGGGAAGTTGCAAGAAAAGTTGTTACCTGAGCAAGTATAATTTGTGATTCAGGCATTCCTATATGTTGCACAGCCTCAAAACAAGCCTGAGCAACAACCAATGCTAATGGGTATGCATTTCCTATATCCTCGGAAGCAAATATAACAAGTCTCCGTGCAATAAATCGCGGGTCTTCACCACCTGCAATCATTCTTGCAAGCCAATAAATCGCAGCATCAGGGTCACTTCCTCGCAATGATTTTATGAATGCAGAAATTATATCATAATGATAGTCTCCTCTTTTATCATATAAGAAATACTCTTGCGATAAAACTTCATTCACAATTTTTTCAGTAATTTCTATTCTTTTGCTTTTATTATTATTTTGTGCAATAATTACGCACATTTCTAAAATATTCAAAAGTTTTCTGGCATCACCACCAGATTTTTCAACTATTCTCTCTTTAATTTCACTTGCAATTTTTATATTCAAGCTACCCAACCCTTTTTCTTTATTTTTTAATGCATATTCAAATATTGAATTTAATGCATTATTATCTAATGGTTTAAATTCAAAGATATGGGAGCGTGACTGAAGTGCAGGAATTATATAAAAAAAGGGATTTTGGGTAGTAGCACCAATCAAAATAATTTCACCGCTTTCAACTGATGGTAAAAGTGCATCCTGTTGAGCTTTATTAAATCTATGAATTTCGTCAATAAAGATTATAGTGCGAGTATTATTTTGAACAAGCTGGTAACGTGCTTGTTTAATTAACTCACGCAGTTCTGCAACATTTGAAATCACAGCATTTAATTGATAGAATTTGGATTTTGTTTTTTTGGCAATTATATGTGCAATAAGGGATTTGCCTGTGCCCGGTGGACCGAATAAAATTAAGGATTTAATCTTGTCTTTTTCTATAAGCTCTCTTAAAACTTTACCTTTACTTAGAATATGTTCCTGCCCATAAAAATGAGACAGAGTATCAGGCTTAAGTCTAAAAGCAAGTGGCTGATTTCTTTTATATTCATCAGATTGGAACAAATTCATTTTAATTTTAAGGCTCTATTTATTTGTCTTATAGCCTGTTTTATCCGCATTTCATTTTCAACAAGAGAAATTCTTACGAAACCCTCACCAAGTTCACCAAACCCTATTCCAGGTGCAACAGCGACATTTGCAGTATTCATCAATTTTTTTGCAAATTCAATTGAGCCCATTGCTTTAAATTTTTCAGGTATAGGTGCCCATACAAACATTGTTGCTTTTGGTTTCTCTACATACCAACCTATACGATTTAAGCCATCACATAATACATCGCGTCTTTTTTGATAATTTATTGCGTTCTCTTTTACATAATGTTGCGGCCCCTTTAATGCCACAATAGTTGCAATCTGAACTGGCTGAAATATACCGTAATCATAATAACCCTTAATTTTAGCAAGTGCATTTATAATATCTTTATTTCCAACACAAAAACCTATCCGCCAGCCGGGCATATTATAAGATTTTGACATTGTAAAAAATTCAACTCCAATATCTTTTGCACCTTTTACCTCTAAAAATGAAGGAGATTTATAACCGTCAAAAGTAATATCAGCGTATGCAAAATCATGAATTACAATTATATTATGTTTTTTAGCAAATTTTACTATATCTTTGAAAAAATCAATTTCTACTGTAAGTGTAGTAGGATTATTGGGATAATTAATGAAAAGCACTTTAGGTTTTGGCACAAGTGTATGAGTTATATGTTCAAGGTTTTTTATAAAGTTTTCATCATTACCAAGTGGCAGATTAATCACATTGGCACCAGCAAGGACAACACTATAAATATGGATAGGAAAAGCAGGATTGGGAACAAGTGCAGTATCGCCGGGCCCAAGAAGTGCAAGCGCAAGATGCGAAATACCTTCTTTTGTTCCAATTACTGCAATTACTTCTGTATCAGGGTCAAGTGAAACATTATATTTATGTTCATAATAATATGCAACAGCTTTTCTTAGATTAAAGATCCCTTTTGAAGCAGAATACCTATGATTACGTGGCTCAAGCACAGCTTCACGCAGTTTCTCAACAATATGAGGCGGAGTAGGTTTATCAGGATTCCCCATTCCAAAATCAATAATATCAATGCCTTTCTGGCGTAATTTTAATTTTATCTCGTTTAGCTCACCAAATAGATATGGCGGAAGCCTATGTAATCTATTTGCAAATTCAAATTTTATATTACCCATATTAAATCCTTTCTTTTATTTTTGGTTCTTCCACTTTATATTCTTTTCCTGTAATCTTTTTAAGTGCTTCAGCCGCAAGAACTCTTATACCCCATACCTCTGTTTTAAGTGCTTTTTTAAGTAGTGGAACAGCTCTTTTATCCTTTAAACGTCCCAGCGTTTCTACAATAAAACATTTTTCATTTTGGTCAGATGTTGTTTTATATAGTGTAAGCAAAAATGGAGTAGCTCTTTTATTCCCAATATAACCCAACGCTTCAATTAAATACCATTTCAAAATATTAGTATTTTCTTTTTTATATTTAGCGAATTTTCTATTAAATATTTTTAAATCATTAAATAAAATACTAAAAGCTTTTTCAGCTTTCAAAAGTCCAAGACTTCTTATTGCAGATTGTTTCTCTAATATATTTGTAGATTTTATGTATATTTCTAAAATTGGATCAATTGCTATAGGGTCCCGGGTATAACCTGCTAATTCAATTAATTTTATTTTTGCTTGTCCAGTCTCTTTGTCTATTTCAGTAAGTATTTGAGTTACAGGTAAAAGTGGATTGGCCTGTAAGTCATCAAATATTTTAGATGCTGCGTCATTCTTATTTAATTTATAATATGTAAGTGCAAGTTTAAGCTTTGCCTCAGCCGCATTATGGTTAAGCTTCAATGCTTTTTTATAATTTTTCTCTGCCTTAATATAATTTCTGCTTTTATAAAATTCATTTCCTACAGATATGTAAAATTTATAATTTTTTTCTACTTTTAACCGTTCAGTATAAATCTTAAAATTATATTTTTTAAATAGATTTTCTATCCACTCTTTTTCCATTTCATTTCGCTTTTCTTGAATTAGATGTCGTTTTACTATTGACTTGGCTTCGCTAAAACTTTGCTTAACTCGCTTAGGTTTTCCATTTACAACTTTTGTTATATAATATCTTGATTCATTTTTTTTGTAATAGTTCCTCATCTCTTTAAGCGTTGGTTTTATATTGCTCCAGGATAGAGAGTTGATAAATTCTTTATATACCATATTGTATAAATACTCATCCATTTTTAATATAAACTCTTCATCCTTATCAATTTTCTTTCTTAAAGCAAAATCATAAGCAATTTCTGGAAATACTAAAGAATTATAAACTTTTTCCTGTTTGGCAATAAAATCCGACTTAAATGTTGGGCCTGAAATACTTGAAATAAAATCTATACATTTATCATAAGTAATTTTTAGGTTCAAATCTTTTACCCACACTACAACTGATGAATTTGCAGCTAAATTTTTATTTGTTAACAAGCTATAATTTTCCACAATTTTATAACCTCGTCTAATTCTCCGTTTGATATAATATTCTTCTTTAGATTTTAAATAATATTCTTTTGTTCTTTTAATTCTTTCAAGAAATCGCTTATTCCTCTTTAATCTTTTAATATTTTCAGCAGACAGTTTTTTAATACTTTCAAGTTTAACAATAAAATATCCAAATTTCGTTTCTATTATATCGCTTACTTTACCAGGCTTAAGATTATATGCAGTATTTGCAATTGGATAATAAATACGACTAAATTTAAATTTAGGAATTTCACCATTTCTAAAGTTTGATGGGTCCTCTGTAAATTCATTTGCAACAAGAGAAAAGTCTATACCTTTTTTTAGTAATTTAAGTGCAGTTTGAGCTTTTTTAAATGCTTGTGCAGAAGTTTTATTATTGGTAGTAATTAATATATGTTTAAAACTCACTTTTGGTGGCTTGGACTTTCTATCAAATGAAATAAGCTTAACAATTTCATAACCCATACTGGTTTTAAAAATATCACTCATTTCCCCTTGTTTAAGTGTAAAGAGTTTATTTGCAAGTTCTTTTGGAATTTCATTTATATTTACAGGTCCAACATTTCCACCCTTAAAGTTTCCGGGGTCATCAGAATATTTATTTGCAAGCTCACCAAAATCAGCACCTTGTTTCAGAAGTTTTTTAATTTTCAAAGCTTTTTCTTTAATTTCTTGCATCGCTTTTTCTGACATACCACTATATGTTTTAAGCCAGATTAGTTTTATTACCATTGATGATGTATATTTTTCAATATCAGCAAGTTTTACTTTTGCCTTTTTAGGATGATTAAGTTTTTTCATCATATATTTTATGAGCGCCTTTTTCTTATAATTCTCAAATTCATTCAAAATGTTTGAAAGATTTATAATATTAGTTCTTTTTGCAAGGTTAAAAACAACTTTTTTCTTTGCAATTTCTTTTACTACTTCTTTTAGGTTATCTATTGAACCTAAATACTCTTTTTGTTTATTTTTAGGAAATTTAGAAATGTAAAAATCAATCTCTTTTTGACGCACAACACCACCATCAAAAGTCGCAATAACTTTATTTTTGCGACTGCAATTAATAAAAATAATAGATATAAGCAAAATAAGAAGAAGTAGATAGAACTTTTTCATTTTTTAATGCCTCCAGTTATAAATATAAATTACCTAGGATACTGTGTGCGAAACAGAAAATTTGAACCTAATAAAAAGAGTGGGTGCCTTTATTATCGGCTCCCTTTTTAAATGGTGTTGGCTCAATTATTTTCTGTCGCATCACAAGTATCCCAGGCTATGATAAATATACATAATAGAATATAGATTTCAACTATTATTTGTTTGACCAACATATACCCCATCTTTGGTCCTTTATATTAAATAATTTGTTTAAGTATCTTTTTCGTCTTTTCTGAGAAAAATATATCTTCCTAAATGTTAGTGTAATAACTTTACTTTCATAAGGATATAAAGAGAAGCGATAATACACAATGTAATTATAATAATAAAGCCCTTTGAAAATTTCTATTCCTTCCATTTTATTGTATGTATCAATATATATTCCATAGCCAGTATTCATATTAACTATTCCGCGCGTTGTTCCACTTAAAATTTCAGCAAATCTATATTTCTTGCCAATGTCATAAAGACTTATGTTTGATTCAAGATTTATCAGTATATTATATAAAGAAGGTAAAAACTTATTTTCTACAGAAAATATATAATATTTTTTTCTACTTGAACAATTCTTTATTTTATAACTTAAAAAAAGATGCTGGTTTTGTAATATTATATTTTTTTCAACCTCTAAATTTTCAGTAAAAGATATTTTAAAATTTATTCCATTTGAAAATCTAATATATTTTACATTCTTTGGAACTACAGAATTAAAATTTTTTCGCTTTCTTGAAGCAATATAAATTTTTTCTATTAAAGAATCAAAATTTATAAGAGCAGTTCCTGACTTATAGTGGAACCATTTTTTTAAATGAGTATTCTTAGTATCAAAGATAAAAAAATTTTCTCTGTCAAACAATGTTATATATTTTCTATTATTTATTTCATACTCTGTGCTTGATATTCTATATCTACGGGGCAAAATACTTGTTAAAGGAAATAAATTTAAAAGAATATCTTTTAAAGAAGAAGATAGGTTTAAAGTAAAAAATAATAGAGACAGATTAAATATTTTTTTTTCAGCTGGGATTAGATTTTTTTTTATTTTTATAGAATACACAGTATCAATGAATTCTTCTATTTCATTTTTAGAAGCCTCATATTCTACATCTGAGACAATATAAAAATTATATTGAATATTATTAGTAAATTTATTTATTATCTCAAAGAAATTAGAGATATTTGAGTAAAGAAAAAGTTTTAAATCAAGTTTGAAATTTAGTTCCTGTAATTGTGTTTTGGCAGAAACGGTTGAAAGAATTTTTTCAAGTTCAATAAAATTGAAGATATTTATAAAATCTGTTTTAATTGTTATATAAGTTATATTTTCCTCAGAAACAAGATTAGAAAAAATCTTTTTTCTAAATTTTTCCTTTTCCTGAAAGAACCACAACTTCTGTTTATTTTTAATATCGCGATTTTTGTTAATTCTGAAAAATTTTATTTTGTTATTTTTAATATTTTTTTTAAAAACATTGAAAATTTTTTTACCTTTCCACACAAGATATACCGGAATAATCTCATTATATTCTATATATTGTGGAATATTATTTTGCGAGTTAAATTGAATGATTTTTTCAAATCCGGAAAAAGTGATTATATTATAATTAATAAAAAAATTTACGATATTTTTTGCATATAATAATTCAGTAGCAATAAGTAGAACAAAAAGAGTAATTAGCTTTTTATTTTTCACTGTTATTATTGTTGTTCTTCTTCTGAACAGGAGTTTCTGGCTTCAAAGCTTTTTGTGGGGCTGTTTTTTTATTGGTTTGAATAATAGTAGAAGTAGGTTGTGGTGTGGCTGGTTTCTGTTGTTGTGGCGGCGTTGTGCTTCTTATTTCTTTAATCTTCTCTTCTACAAGAGAAGGCTGTGAAGCTTGGTATATTGCAAACCCAAAAGACCCTGCAAGAAAAAGAACAGCCAGCACTGTAGTAATCTTTGTAAGTATATCCCCGCTTTGAGCACCAAAAATGTTTTGTGTGCTTCCAAACAATTCCATCCCAGATGCACGACTTGATTGTAAAAGCACTATTAAAATTAGTAATCCGCATACTATACCAAATAATATTAGAAAAAATGTATACATATATCCACCTCCATAATATTTAAGATATTATAATAAATTTATTCTCATTTTTCAAGAAAAATTTTTTCACATATCTTATTTTTTTGTTAAAGAAAATTAAAATTTATGCCGATATTGTAGATTAAGGAAAACTATTAGGTTAACTCCTCCTTATTCAGCTATTGGTTACCCATAAGCCACTGCATAAGCAGTGGCTTTTTTATGTTCTATAAATATTTATGTAATGTTATAGCATTATGAACTAAAATAAATCCAGTTTTGCAAAGATATTTTATTTTGAGCCATTCATTTAATTTAACAAAAATTTCCACAATTTCACATCCGTTCTTTTTTAAAAATTGTAAAATAGAATTTATATATCTTATATTAGCTTTTTCCTTCTTATGTAAAAATATTATATCATTTATTCTACAAAAATCTTTTCCAATAATCTGTGAAATATCCTCTTTTTTTATAACTGTAAAAAATCCACCTGTTTTTTTGTTTTCCTTTATAACAAAAAGATTTAATTTATTGTTCTGAATTTCTTCTTTAACTTTTTCCTTTATATGTATTAAAAGAGTCTTCTTTTGAAGTTCTGAAATATTTCTATCAATCAAAAGGGATGTTGGTCTGGAAATATTTTCAAGAAAGTTTTTTATTATTTTTTTTTCATTTTTATCTACAGCCATAATCTTGGGCTTGGTATCTTCGTCTTTAATTGCATTAAAATAGTTTCTGAATGTTGCCCAACTTAAAATAGGTCTAAATCCTAATTTTATATATGTAATCAGTGCAGGCAGATTATCAAGGTCTGTTCCAACAGTAATTATATCAAATTCGTATTTTTTAAATATATTTACTACGGTATTGACAAGATTTTCTGCAATATTGTACTTGTTTCTAAACTCCTTTTTTACAGCTATTAAAATTATATTCCCTATTTTTTTATTTATAACCTTACTACAATCAGCATCCGCCCCGTATATTATATAACCCACTGCTTTTTTATTTGATACAGCTACAATACAATATTTGTTTTTCTCAGATCTCAAAATAGGTTTACACCATAATTCCCAGGCTACTTTCCCCCCAATATTTTTAGGAAGTGAAAGGTCAGTATTGAATGAAGTAAGTTCAAATGATTCAATTGTAATCTGCTTTAAATCATCATAGAACTCATCTTGATAAATTTGGTATTTAATCATATGTAATTTAATAATATTGGGACAATGTATAGCGGGACATTTCTGTCCCGCTTATCAGGCTATTCCTTAAATACAGCGCCAGTAGCTGCGGATGTAACAAGTTTTGAATATCTGTAAACATAACCTTCTTTTATTTTAGCTTCAAGTGGTTTAAATTCTTTTTTTCTTTTTTGCCATTCTTCATCTGAAATTTTAAGTTCAATTCTTTTTTCAGGAATATTTATTTCAATAATATCACCTTCTTTTACAATGCCAATAGGTCCACCTTCAGCTGCTTCAGGAGAAATATGACCAATTGCAGCTCCTCTTGTGCCACCAGAAAATCTTCCATCAGTTATTAGCGCTACATCTTTATCAAGTCCCATACCAACAACAGCAGATGTTGGTGAAAGCATTTCTCTCATACCGGGTCCACCTTTCGGTCCTTCATATCTTATAACAATAACATCTCCTTTTTTTATTTTACCACCTAATATAGCTTTCATAGCATCTTCCTCAGATTCAAATACTCGAGCAGGACCAGAATGTTTGAGCATTGATTCATCTACAGCAGACTGTTTGACAACTGCACCATCAGGCGCAAGTGAACCAAAAAGAATTGCTAAGCCACCTTCTTTATGATACGGATCCTCTATGCTACGAATAACTTCTCTGTTCAAGGTCTCTATATTTTGGAGATTATCTTTAACTTTTTTACCTGTAACAGTAATTAAATTTTGATTTATTACATCTAACTTTGTAAGTTCTTTCATAACAGCAGGAATTCCACCTGCTTCATCTAAATCTTGGATATGGTGAGGACCCGCAGGTGACATATTACAAAGATGTGGAGTTTTCCTGCTTATCTCATTGAAAAGATTTAAATCAAGTTTAATACCAGCTTCTTTTGCAATTGCTGGGAGATGAAGCACAGTATTTGTAGATGCACCCAGCGCCATATCAACTGCAATTGCATTTTTAAATGCTTCAAGTGTAGCTATATCTCTTGGATTTATCCCTTTTTTAACAAGTTCAACAATTTGCATACCTGCTTTTTTGGCAAGTCTTATTCTTCTGGCAGTTGGTGCAGGAATTGTTCCATTACCAGGTAAAGCAAGTCCCAGAACCTCACTTAAACAATTCATTGAATTAGCTGTAAACATTCCAGCACAGGAACCGCAACCTGGACAAGCTCGCTCTTCTATTTCCCATAATTCTTTTTCTGACATCGCTTTTCGTGCTACTGCACCAACACCTTCAAACGCTGTTATAAGGTCTATATCATTGCCTTTATATCTACCTGCATACATAGGCCCACCACTAATATAAATCGCAGGAATATTTAATCTTAATGCAGCCATTAACATACCAGGCACAATTTTATCACAGTCAGCAATTAATACAAGCCCATCAAATGGATACGCCGTTGCCATAACTTCTACTGTATCAGCAATAAGTTCACGACTTGGCAAAGAATATTTCATCCCTTTATGTCCCATAGCAATTCCATCACAAATACCAATGGTATTAAATTCCATTGGAGTCCCACCAGCCATCCTTATCCCAGCTTTTACCGCTTCTGCAATCTTTTTAAGATGAATATGTCCGGGAATTAATTCATTTGCAGAATTTGCAATACCTATTATGGGTCTTTCAAGTTCATCATCAGTATAGCCCATTGCTTTAAACAAAGAACGATGAGGAGCTCTTTCTACTCCTTCCTTCATTGCATTACTTCTCATTTTAAATTACCTCCTGATAAATAAAATTGCTCAAAAATTGTAATTTAATATATATAAACAATTAAAACATTGCCTTTTCTAAATCAAGCAATGATTCTGCATCTTTCAGAGACTGAAAAATACCCTACATCTCAAATGCACAAAATTTTACTCATCCTTATCCTCACACCTACATCCTGTAAGCACGGCACTCCAAATAATTATAAAATATATCTAATCTCTTTTGTAATTTCAACTCCTTTCTTAGATATAGTAGGAAAATGTATTGACATTTGATTTTAAATTGATATATTCTTAAATAATGAAAATTAA
>CAZSCZ010000030.1:0-16783 GCA_964605455.1 uncultured Spirochaetia bacterium | reverse complement strand
TTTTGCTTTATATGTTTCTCCATTTGCCAGTTTAACTTTTATTCTTGCTGCATTCTTTACTACATGAACATTTGTTAAAATATACCCATCTTTACTTATTATAACACCTGTTCCTAACGACCTTTGAATATATTCTCTTTCCCTTGGTCCACCAAAAAAGAAATCAAACCAATCTTTACCAAAAAATCTAAAAAATGGATCATTCCTAAAATCAAATGACTGTTTTATTACAGTTTCTGTACTAATATTCACAACTGCAGGAATAACTGCTCTTGCCACAAGTCTAAACGCTTTCTGCAACTCCAGAGCTTTTTTAACAGCTGGCTCATCTTTAATTTCAGAGTCTAATGCAAATGCAAGAAAATCTCTCCCACTTTCAAACCCCTTATAAAAACTTATAGCAGCAATAAGCATTCCTATAATAATGCTTATTAATGCTACTATAACAACAAAACTTCTATATGTTAAATTTAACCTTTTCATTAAGGTTTTCCTCCTTCTTTCCGAAAATTTAATTAGTAATAATAATATAATTGCAAATTTTAAAAGTGTCAACAAAAATATTAGGTATTAAAAATGAATTTTATTAAAAAATTATTAATTTTGATTTTAATAATAGGAATACCTATTTTTAACATTCAATCTGAAACAATAAAATTAATTGATGTTCCAACTGCACTTACGATTTTGAGGGGATATTATGATATTGAAGTTGTAGCATATGGTGGAGGCGGGCTTCAAAGTAAAATCTCTATTGGATTGACTGATAGAATAATGCTCGGCATATCTGAAGATATTGGCGGTGCAATTGGAAATCAAAAAGCTGACTGGAATATCCCTGGTGTTATTGCAAAAATTAATCTTGTTTATCCTGATCCTGACTCGATTGGAATTGCAATAGGATATGATTCTCTACTCTCAGGCGAATATGGAAAATGTTATAATAATCAAATTACAGATGATATTGTATATGGACTGTATATAGCATTCTCAAAACCTATTATACTATTTCAGGGTGAGCAATACCTTCATTTTGGTGCAAGATTTCCTTTGCTCCCTTATGAGGCAAGAAAAGATGGAAAAAATATTTCACTTTATACAGCTCTTAATATAATTATAAATCCTGAATTAATGCTTGCAGGTGAAATAGAAAATATTTACATAAATGGTAATAGAAGAAATGAAATTCTATATAATGTAGGGTTAAAATATAATTTTACAGAAGCATTAAGTATAACATTAAATTTTCAATACACTTCTTCTCGTGCTATAAATCCTTCTGACAAAGCAACTCGCTCGATCTTTCTTGAATATCAAAATATATTTTATTAGTAATTAATAATCTTTTTCTTTATTCCTTGGTAGAGGTGGTAGTGATTTTACATTATCGTAAATTTAAGGCTTCTAACATGTCACCCCCCTGCTTCCGCAGGAATGACAAAATACCAATTCTTTGCTTAAATTTACGACAATGAGTGATTTTATACTAATAAAAAACTTGCCAATTCAAATTTATGTGATTATATTATTTTGAAGAACAATTAAAAAGGGAAAATTAAGTTATGAAATGTGATATTTGTAAAGAAAAGGAAGCTACAATACACATCCAAGAAGTAGTTAATAATAATATAAAATCAATACATTTGTGTGAGGAATGTGCAAAAGCTTATGGAATTAAAAGCAATCTAATGGATTTGGGATTTACATTAATTGATTTATTTACTAACATTGCCACTGGAAAAATTAAGTCCCAACCTGCCCCCTCTCATACTCATCTACCAGAAAAATCTTCTGAACCTTATATCCACGATAAATTTCCATTAAAATGTCCTGTATGCGGTGAAACATTTATTGAATTTATTGAAACAGCAAAATTTGGGTGTGGTTTATGCTATGTTGCATTTAAAGAAAAAATTAAACCGCTATTACGAAAAATTCATAGTAAAGCAATTCATAAAGGAAAAATTCCCAAGAAAATGGAACCTGTTGTAAAATTAAACCAGAATTTAAAGGAGCTTGATAACAAACTAAAAATTGCACTTAAAAAAGAAAATTATGAGGAAGCCGCGAAAATTCGTGACCAAATAAAAAAAATAAAACTTGAATTAGGTGAAAAATTATGAATTTTTTTAAGCCAGTAGAACAAAATCTACCTGGGTGGTTAGAGGAAAATTCTATCTATTCAGATATTATTATAAGCTCAAGAGCAAGAATAGCCAGAAATATAAAAGGTTATCCATATTATACTAAAATTACTCAAAGAAAAGCAGAAGAAATTATTGAATTTATAAATAATGCAATAAAAAATATTGAAGACTTATCAAAAAAAATTTTTTTGATAAATCTTAATTTCCTACCTTTAGAATCAAAAAAATTTTTAAAAGAACGATTTTTAGCAACAGATTATCTAATAAAAGGCACTAATAAAGAAATTATTGCTGAAAAGAAAGAACGGTTTGCAATACTTATTAATGAAGAAGACCATTTAAGAATTCAATCAATTTCAGGTGGATTTTCTATAAAAAAGGTGTACAAAACAGCCAGTGATATTGAAAACAAATTGGAAAATTATATTGAATATGATTTTATGGAAGAATTTGGTTACTTAACAGCTTGCCCAACAAATACAGGGACAGGCCTCAGAATTTCTGTTATGATGCATCTACCTGCACTCTCTTATACAAAAAAAATAAAACCTCTTTTTTCTTCATTATCAGAGATGGGGCTTTCTATTCGTGGCTTCTACGGTGAAGGCTCAGATTCTATCGGGTCTATGTTCCAAATTTCAAACCAATATACTTTGGGAGTATCAGAAAAAGAAATAATAGAAAAAATAGAACGAATTGTAAAAGAAATATATAATATTGAAAAAGAAGCACGAAATAAATTAATAAAAAATAATTCTCAATCTATTTTAAATAAAGTAAGACGAGCTGTAAACATATTACAATACTCAGATTCTCTTGAAATTAATGAAGCACTTGAACTTTTATCTGATTTACGACTTGGTGTAACATTACAAATTATAGATTCTCTTGATTTTAAAAAATTAAACAAATTACTTATTTTAATTCAACCAATGCATCTTTTAAATATTTATAATATTTCTCCCGAAGGGTTTACTAAGGAAGCTGAAAACAGATTACGAGCCACAATTATAAGAAAATATTTGTATCATCCTGTAAGGAGAATATTATAATGTTTGAACAGTTTACAGCAAGAGCTCAACAGATTATCCGGATTTTTGCGCAGGAGGAAGCCAAAAGACTTGGACATAATATTATTATGCCTGAACATATATTTTTAGGGCTTTTGCGTGAAGGTGAAGGTGTTGCGGCAAGAATTTTGGTTAATCTGGGGTTAGATTTAGACATTCTCAAAGAAGAAATAGAAATGACTATGCCTAAAGGAAGTAATACAATTGTATTTGGTGAAATTCCTTTAAGCGGTCCTGCAAAAACTGCTTTAAAACTTGCTCAAGAAGAAGCAAAATCTTTGGGCCATAATTATGTTGGCACAGAACATCTCTTGTTAGGGGTGTTAAGACAGACCCAAAATACTGCTGCAGAAATACTGAGTGCTGAAGGAATTGATGCTGAACTTGTCCGTGAGGAAATTTTTAGAATGATGGGCACTGAACCAACTCCAGGCTCTCTTAATAAAAAGAAAAAGAAAAAAACACCTACTTTAGATAAATTTAGTCGTGATTTAACAAAACTTGCAAAAGAAAATAAGCTTGACCCTGTAATAGGAAGAGAATCAGAAATAGAACGTGTAATTCATATTCTATGTAGACGGACAAAAAATAATCCAGTGCTTGTAGGAGAACCAGGTGTAGGAAAAACAGCTATAGTTGAAGGATTAGCAAAAAGGATAGCTGATGGCGCTGTGCCAGATACTCTCTTAAATAAACGGGTGGTTGTTCTTGACCTTGCTGGTATTGTTGCTGGAACAAAATATAGAGGCGAATTTGAAGAAAGAATTAAAAATATTTTAAATGAAATTGAAAAAACTGATAACATTATACTTTTTATTGATGAGATTCACAATTTAATTGGTGCAGGTGGAGCCGAAGGTGCACTTGACGCAGCCAATATTCTTAAACCTGCTCTTGCAAAAGGACAAATACGATGTATAGGTGCTACAACTCTTGACGAATACAGAAAATATATTGAAAGAGATTCTGCGCTTGAACGACGATTCCAGATGGTGCTTATTAATGAACCAACTGTAGAAGAAACAATAGAAATACTTAAAGGTCTTAAAACAAAGTATGAAGAATTTCATAAAATTATATATACAGATGAGGCTTTAGAAACAGCATCCAAACTTGCTCATAGATATATTTCTGATAGATATTTACCTGATAAAGCTATTGATCTAATTGATGAAGCAGGAGCTAAAATCAAAATTAAAAAGATTGATAAACCAAAAGAGTTAATTCAACTTGAAAAAAGGATACAGAAGTTAAATCAGGAAAAATCCGAACTCGTAGCCAAACAACTATATGAACTTGCAGGTAAAAAGCGAGATATGATAAAAACATTACAAGCAAAATACAATGAAATAAAGAAAAAATGGATGGATGAGGTTAAAAAAGAAGAAGTAAAAGTAACTGCAGATGACATTTATAATATTGTTGCAAGTTGGACTAAGATACCAGTAGAAAGACTTGCTGAAGCAGAAGTTGAACGACTACTTAAAATAGAGAATGAATTAAGGAAGAGGGTTGTTGGACAAGATGAAGCAATAGAAAAAGTAGCACGAGCAGTAAGACGAGCCCGCACCAACTTAGGGGACCCAAGAAAACCATCAGGTTCTTTTATTTTCCTGGGCCCAAGCGGCGTAGGAAAAACACAACTCGCACGCTCCCTTGCCCAGTTTCTATTTGGAGATGAATTAGCACTTATAAGAATTGATATGAGTGATTTTATGGAGAAACACTCTATCTCAAGATTAATTGGCGCTCCACCAGGTTATGTGGGATATGAAGAAGGCGGTATTCTAACAGAAAAAGTAAGACATCAGCCTTATTCTGTCATACTATTTGATGAAATAGAAAAAGCACATCCAGATGTATTTAATCTACTTCTACAAGTACTTGAAGAAGGAGAATTAGCTGATAATCTTGGACATATCGTTGATTTTAGAAATACTATTATTATTATGACTTCAAATATAGGAGCAGAGGAAATTGATAAAGAGTTTGCAATAGGATTTGAAAAACAGCATAATGAATCATTCGACAAAGAAATGGTATCCAGTATAAAAAAGAAAATGAAAAAAATCTTTAGACCAGAGTTTTTAAATAGAATTGATGAGATTGTTGTATTTAAACCACTCTCTGAAAAATCACTACTCAAAATAGTAGATATTTTAATAAAAGAAGTTGAAGAAAGGCTTGAACAATATAAAATAAAATTAAAACTATCTGTGGGCGCAAAAAAATATCTAATTAAAAAAGGATATAACAAAACTTATGGTGCAAGACCTTTAAAAAGAGCAATACAACACGAAATTGAGGACCGCCTGGCAGAGGAAATTTTAAAGAAAAATATTAAGAAAAATTCAAAAATAAATATAACTATAAATCAGGGAAAACTTGAGTTTAATATATTGAATAACCGCTGAGAATTTCAAAAAAAATATAAGGTTTAAGCTGCAAAGTATTAGAGAACTGTAGCTATGTTTGTCCCCTCAGAGAAAGCAGAGTTCATCATTCCCATAATTTTTTAATCTAAAAACAGACCTTCCTGTCTGTTAAATATATTACACAAAAAGTTAATAAAGTTGTGCACCGTCCCCTTATAAAAATTTTCTTGACAACTTATTTAAATAATTATATCATTTTAAAATATGGTAAGTAAGACATATAAAAATGACCAGATTCAGTATGTAAAAATAAAATTTAGCTTAAGAACAAAGATTATATGGCTTATTATTATTCTTGTTCTACTTATAGTTATAGTTGTTTATCGGACTACTCTCAAAGACGAAAAAGAAGAGCTTACTAGGCAAATGCAGCTTCGTGGTGGGGCACTTGCGATAAACCTTGCCAATAATTCACAGGTCGCACTATCCACTGCACTAAGTGAAATTACAGGTGGAGGCGAAGTTACAAAAGAATCTTATAATAAAGTTGATTATTTTGAATTGGGACTTTCAGAAAGTGTAACTAAAATGTTAGAACAAGAAGATGTGATTTATGCATATATTGTTAATCCTTTTAATCAAATAATTGCTCATTCAGATAAAAATATTTTGCAACTGGCAGACTTAAAACTTCCGCCGGGAGTAAAACTTTTTAAAGACATCTATAAAACTGGCACAGCTGTAAAACCTATTGTTCAAATCTATGAAGGAGAATATATTGACCCAAAAACATCTGAAAAAAAATTTGGTGGTATAATAGATATTTCATTTCCACTAAAAGAAGTTCAGGAGACATCTTCAATAAAGACTTATCAGGGTGAAGTTCATATTGGTATGTCAGAAGAAGGTATTATAAAGACCATTCAGAAAGCTAAAGGGAAACTTTTAAATGTAGCATTTCTTTCTATTTTTTTAGGAATAGGTGGAGCTTTTCTTTTAGCAATGTTTATAACTGGTCCAATTAAAAAACTTGTAAATGCAATGTTGCAAGTAGCAAAAGGAGACTTAAACCAGGCTGTTAAAATACGCTCAAAAGATGAAATTGGACTTTTAGCCTGGAGTTTTAATCAAATGACTGAAGGTTTAAGGGAAAAAGAACGAATAAAAAATACTTTTAATAAATTTGTTTCTGAGGATGTAGCTAAAGCTGTTCTTGCTAACCCTGATGCTTTAAAATTAGGTGGAGAGTATAAAGAAGTAACAATGCTTTTTTCTGATATAAGAAATTTTACTTCTATTTCTGAAAAGATGGAAGCTTATGAAGTTGTTTCTATGCTAAATGAATATCTTACATTAATGACCGATATTGTGCTTAAATATAAAGGTGTAATTGATAAATATGTTGGTGATGAAATAATGGCTGTATATGGTGCACCTTTTCCACATGAAAATGACCCTGAACTTGCTGTAAGAACTGCAGTTGAGATGTTAAAAGTCCTTGAAGAATGGAATAACCAGAGGAAGGAAAAAGGACTAATAGAAATTTCAATAGGGATTGGTATTAATACAGGCAGAGTAATTGTAGGTAATATGGGCTCTGAAAAAAGGATGGATTATACTGTGATAGGAGATAATGTTATCCTTGCCTCACGATTGTGCGATACTGCTGGGAAAAGGGGATTACATTATATAATTATATCTGAGTCCACATATCAGTATGTTAAAAATATTGTAATTGCTAAAAAAGTGGAACCAATATATGTTAAAGGAAAAGAAAAACCAATACAAATTTATGAAATTTATGATGTAAAGGAGGCATAGTTACTTTTGACTTATAAAGAATTTATAACACAAATCAGTAAAAATATAAATATTTCCAAAAAACTTGCAACAAAATATTCATCTGATCTTATAAATCTTTTAAATAATGCATTGGAACAAAATGAAGAAATAATAATTCCGGGGTTTGGAAAATTTTTTAAAGTAGGCAAAGATAAAATAAAATTTGATGCAGATAGCGAATTTATACAAAAAATTAATCAAAGATGAAATATGAAGAATTAATAAGAAAATTTGCAAAAATTAGTAATCTTGATTTTGAAGAAGCTGGACAATTTATAGATACTTTCTTTTCTACTATTAAGCTTGCTTTATCCCGTAATGAAAAAGTAAAAATAAGTAAATTTGGTAACTTTTCCCCAACTGTATTTAAATCAAAACTCGTAAGAAATGAAAAAACAGGTGAAATGGAACAAGTGCCTGAAATAGTCCTGCCACATTTTACTGCTTCAAGTAAAAAAACAGAATTACAAAAAAATAAAGACACAAAAAACAAACCTTCAGAAATTAAAATTTATGATATAGAAGAATTAAAACCTACTTCTTCCACGAAAAAAATATCCCCCTTATTTAAACGAATAATTGCGCTTTTTATTTTATTTACTATTGTAAATATAGGAATTACAGGAATAGTGGCTTTTAAATTTATAAAAAGTAAATGTATGAAAAATTATTTAAAAACCTTATTTGAAGAATATCTTGATGAAAAAGGAATAACTTATAATAGTATAACTGAAATAGTGGATACAAAATTCCAAGAAGTTTTAAACGAAACAGAGAAATATAATGAAAAAATTGTTACTACACTAAGGACCCAGCTTTTAAAGTTAAAACATTCGCAGGAAGAATCATTAAAGAAACTTCAAAAAATGGAAAAAATTTTAAAAAAGCGAATTGAAAAAATGATAGCACCTGCTCTGAAAAAAAGGAAAAAGAAAGCAGAAGTTAAAATTATACTTTATACAGTAAAGAAAAATGACACATTATGGGGTCTGTCAAAAAGATTTATGAATAATCCATACAATTGGGTCGGGATATATAAAACAAATGGGGAAAAAATAAAAGACCCTGATAAAATCTATCCTGGGCAGAAAATTTTTATCCCTGTAATAAAAGAGAGAAACTAATCTTCTATATGAAAACTGTAATTGAACAAATAAAATCTATTATAAAGGAAAGCCTGAAAGAAATTGGGGGCAAGTATCGTATTGAATCTGAAAATATACAAATTGAAGTAGAAATACCTAAAGAAAAAAAGTATGGTGATTATTCTACACCTATTGCATTGAAACTTGGAAAATCGCTGAAAACTAATCCTCTAAATATTGCAAAAGACCTTTTGGATGCGCTTAATAAAAATAATAAAAATTTCTTCAAAAAGATAGAGCTTATTCCACCTGGCTTTATCAATTTTTTTATTTCTAAAGAATTTTTAATTCAAGAGCTGGTCAAGATATTTAATAAAAAAGAAAATTATGGTAAAACAGATAAGAACACTTCTGAAAAAATAATAATAGAATTTGTTTCAGCCAATCCTACAGGTCCTTTAAATGTTGTAAATGCCCGTGCAGCTTCTGTAGGTGATGCTATTACTAATCTATTCAAATTCAGAGGAAAAAATGTTTATAAAGAATATTATATAAATGATACAGGGACTCAGGTGTTTCTGCTTGGAAAATCTGTATTTTATCGTATTAAACAACTACTTGGTGAAAATGTTAATTTACCTGAAGATTGCTACCAAGGAGAATATCTGATTGATATTGCAAAAGAAATCTTAAATAATAAAAATTTTTATAATGAAATATTAAAACTCACAGAAAATGAAAAAATAAATAGATTAAGTGAATATACTATAAAAAAGATTGTAAAAACACATAAAGAAGATTTAAAATTATTTAATGTTGAATTTGACAATTGGTTTAGTGAAAAGAAATTACGAGAATCCAATGCTCTTAATGAATGCTATAAATTGCTCAAAGAGAAAGATGTAATCTATAAAAAAGAAGGGAAAGTATTTTTTAAAGCCACATTATTTGGTGATGAAAAAGACAGAGTAATAATTCGTGCTGATGGAACACCAACATATTTTTTTGTTGATATAGCATATCATTTAAATAAATATAGACGGGGATTTACAAAAATTATTGACCTATGGGGTCCTGACCATGATGGATATATTCCGAGAATGAAAGGAGCTATAAAAGCACTTGGATTTAATGAGAATTCTTTTATGGTTTTAATTGTGCAACAAGTAAATCTTATTGAGAAGTCACAAAAGATTCAGATGTCAAAACGGGCAGGGAAATTTGTGCTTATGCGCGAACTAATTGAAGATATTGGGAAAGATGCAGCAAGATTTTTTTTCATTCATCGTTCACTTAACAGCCATCTTGATTTTGATATGGAGCTTGCGCGTAAACAGAGTGAAGAAAATCCTGTATATTATGTTCAGTATGCTTATGCACGAATATGCAGTATTTTTACACAGGCAAAGGAAAAGGGTATAGAATTTCTACAAGACCCAGAGAAAATAAATCTTGAGCTTTTAGCTGAAAATCAAGAGGAAATGGATTTGATAAAGAGATTAATCGATCTGCCTGATACAATAAAAGAAGCATCTGAAAAATTTCAACCTTCTCTACTCACAAATTATTTACTTTCAGTTAGTGCACTTTTTCATAAATTTTATACAGAGCATAGGGTATTAAGCGACAATAAAGATATTACACAGGCACGGTTATTTCTTGTTGAATGCACGCGCATAATACTCAAAATAGCATTTGACCTAATTGGTATCTCAGCACTTGAAAGGATGTAATTAGTAATGAACAATCTCAGCAACAATACTAAAAAAATTTATACAGTAACAGAAATCTCATTTGCATTAAAACATCTACTTAAAGAAGTGTTTGCAGGAATATATGTAAGGGGTGAACTCTCAAATGTAAAAGTAACAACCCAAGGCCATTGCTTTTTCTCACTTAAAGATGAAAATGCTGTTTTGAATTGTGTTATGTTCCAACGTGCATTTAAAGATATAAAATTTAAACTTGAAGATGGATTAAAGGTTGTTGTTTATGGTAATCTCTCTGTATTTGAAAAAAGAGGTAGTTATAATCTTGTAGTAGAAGAGATAATACCTGAAGGCAAAGGTGCACTTCAACTTGCATTTGAACAACTAAAAAAGAAACTTCAAGAAGAAGGATTATTTGATGAGAAATATAAAAAGAAAATTCCTGAATATCCACAGAAAATAGGTATAATCACATCCCCAACCGGTGCAGCAATTAGAGATATATTAAATGTAATAAGCAGACGATTTGCTACAGTGCATATATTAATTTATCCGGCAATAGTGCAGGGTGAAGACGCAGCCCCAACAATTATTAAAGGAATAGAAATTTTTAATAAATTTTTCCCTGTGGATGTAATAATAATTGCGCGTGGTGGTGGAAGTATAGAAGATTTATGGCCCTTTAATGAAGAAAGTGTTGCAAGAGCTGTTTTTAAATCAAAAATTCCAATAATCTCTGCTATAGGACATCAGATAGATTTTACAATTACAGATTTTGTCGCAGATTTACGAGCACCTACTCCATCTGCAGCTGCTGAAATCGTAACAAAAAAGAAAGAAGATGTTGAAACTTTTGTTAAAGAATCATATCGTAAACTCCAAAATTCAATAATAAATATATTAAATGATTATCAAATTAATTTTGATTTTCTTATGGAAAAATTTAAAAATATTACTGTCCAGCTAATAAATAATAAAAAAAATAGAATTGAATCTTCATTCCAAAAATTTATATATTTTATTAAATCTTCAATTAATAATGAGAAAAATAGATATAAAACTGCTGTAGCAAAATTAAATCTTCTAAATCCTTTTGCAATTTTAAGTCGTGGATATAGTATTACATACAAACTACCTGAAAACCAAATAATAAAACAAAGTAAAGATGTAAATATAAATGATAAGGTAAAAATCAAATTATTTAATGGAGAAATTTTTTGCAATGTAACAGAAATTTCTACTTAATAAACTTTAATACAAATGAAATACCAGAAAAAAGCCTCATCCATAATGAAATTATCCCAATTGATAAATTAATCTTTTTATTCATATCCCCCAAAGAGAAAGGGGAACCATCTAAGGTTTATAAAAAAGATAAAATTTGATAATTTTCACAAATAATATTTTATCCCTAAGCTTAAATTAAATCCATTAGAAGCAGGACTTGCAGAAAACCATTTATAATAATCAAAACAACCAAGAAACCCCAATTTATTTATTTTAATATAAAACTTCCAAAGATTAATAATTCCTATTTTTAAAGTATATTCAACTCCAATACCAAGGCATAGCATACCATCTATCTGATTTTCTGTTTTAATATATCTCCCTGTTCCACTATAATAAGTACTTATAAAACTTGTACCTAAACCTGCTTTTGCAAATGGTCGTAATGATTTAATTTTTGTAATTTTTTCAAAATTGTATATAAAATTAAAAAATAAAGGTAAATAAGTGGTATATTGATAGTCCTTTAATGGATTATTTTTATCCGCAGATTTTAATGAAGGAATAATATTAAATTCAATTTGATTGTATATATCAATTTTTAAAAACAACGGCATTTTAAAATAAAAGGCAAAAATATGATTACCGCCGGATTCAAGTTTATCTGACAGTGGGATAAAATATCCACGCCTATATTCAAAAGCTCTATCCTTTACTCGCATTTCATAAGGATTTCTCCATTCAAATTTTTTAATATCTTTTGTAGTAGGCTCTGTATACTCTCCTGAAGCAATTGTTTTAACAATTGTGTCCACAACAAATTTAAGACAACCCTTTATACTTGTAACCCAATAAATTGTCTTAGTTTTAGTATCTACAAGATAAATTATTAATTCAATATAGCTTGTTTCAAAATCTTTTCCTTCATAAAATCGGGTAATTTTTCCATAAAGTGAAGCTTCAATAGTTTTAACCGCATCCTCTGAAAATTCATTTTTATTACCAAACTTTTTTTCATCATACCCAGGGACCCCTCTTCCACGACGAATAGAAATTGCATCATTTTCAACAACAGTAATTTTTTCTACTGCATTTACAATCTCAAAATTAGGAACCTCTTGAAACTTTTTCAGTAAATATTTATGAAATTTATCAGTAACCTCTATATAATCAATTAAAGAGATACGTCCACTATTTATAAGCTTACCATCAAATTTATATAATGCAAGTGATCTCACTTTCTTAAACTTTTCATTTGGCATAGTTTCAGTTTTAACTAAATTTTCTCCCCAAAGGTTGGATAAAATCCCCCATAATAATACAAACATCCACCATTTTCTCATATAATTTTTCTCCATCTTATTATTTTTATTTATGAATTAAATAAATAGGGCTTAGAGTTTGAAATAAACTCTAAGCCCTCACAACACATTTTTTATTCAAAACCAGCTTCAGCCATTTTCTTTAATCCCTTGGCATGCACTCTATATACAATTGAACAGTTATCTTCTTCATCGTATGTAACCTTAACAATTGCGCCACCTTTTGCATATCCTTCAATTTTCTTTAAAGCAACCTCACCAAGTCCAACACCTGATTCAGCTCCACCTTTAGCCTTTAATGCATAACCTTTAAACATCTCCATTACTCTTGTCTGAGCTTTTAATAAAGCTCCTTCTTTTGCTCTGTTGCGTTTAATAAGTTTTCTTGCATTTGCAAGTTCATCTGGCCAAGTACCTTCAGCAACTACTTGGAAAGTATCATCGTCCAAAAATCCTTCAGTTACATAATCTTCTCCTTTGACATAAGTGTCAGTTCCAGGCTCTGAACCACAACCTGTTATGAACGATATAATACTAATAGTTAAAATTAACAATAATATTTTCTTTGCCATTATTTTTTCACCTCCTTAAAATATTTATTTTTTCTTTTTAGCAATTATAGTTACTTTTCCAAAATCATACGACCTTATTTTAACATTATAATCAAAAGTTTCTTTTGTAACAAGTGCTGTAGCTAAATCCCTCGGAGTTCCAAGAAATCTTACTGTAAATACTGATGTATGCCCTCTTCTCTGTTTGGGATAAACTTCTTTTACTTCACGAAAATACGCTTTTAATGATTTACTGAATTTTATTTCATCAGTAAGTGTTAAGCCTTTAACATATAATGTTATAAGATTTCCATTATTCAATATATCTTCCCAGGCTTTTAAAATTTGGTTTATCAGGTCATTAGATGCTAATTCAGCTGCATCTGTTATAGCGTTTATTCCACCAGTTTGGTCTGTAACATGAGCAGCTGCACCGTGCTTTGATGAAACAGCAATTATTCTACCATCACCAACATTTACTACTTTAAAAGAAACATCTGCTTGATATGATTTCATACCTGTTCCATAAAGATTTACTCCCTCTGCCTTCTTTGACGAAGCTTTCCCAACTATAACAATATCAGCATTTGCATCTATTCCAATCCTTGCTGCAAGTGTTATAAACTGGTTTTCATCTGAATCCATTACTTTAAATAATCTTGCAATTTTCTTTTTATAAGATATTCCAATATTATCAGGGCTTATAATCGTAAATCTTTTCTCACTAAATTTTTTTACAAGAACATTATATGCTGTATCACCTTTTGCACCAAGATTTCGCTCATCTACTAAAATAATCGTTTTGGGTAAATTCATTCTATGATGTAAAATATCCAGTGCCATAACATCATCTTTAAGTTTTTCCATTCCAACAACTGCTTTTACTTTAACATAAGCAATTCCATCTTTTTCACGTTTTGAAAGAATCTCATATTTTTTAATATACCCTTGTTTTTTTGCATATATATTCTCTTCCAGTATAACACCACTTGAACCAATAATCCGTGCGTCAATAATTGTACCAAGTGCTTTTTCTATTGCTTTTTTTAATGCATCTTCAGTTGCTCTATCGTATGCCTCTGGCACACCTGCTTTTCTCACCTCTGCCATACCTTCAGTAACTATTGTTTTGGTCCCTTCCCCATACATCTCCTCAGTTTTACCAATACTTACTTCATCTTCACGAACCTGTTTGCCTCCTCCTCCACAATTTAAAATTAATACCAAAAATAAAAATCCCATTATTATTCTTGTTGCTCTGCTTCGCATCTTTCTTGCCTCCTTCTTTTATTTATTCTAAATAAATATACTACATAATTTTTAAATGTCAAATTTTTTTAAAAAATCTTTTAAATAAATTTTTTAAGACCAGACTTATAGCTACTCCTTGCCCAACCTAAATGGTTTAATTTTTTCATCAGAAAGGTAAATACATCATAAAAATACAGCAATGAAAAGCTACTTTTGTCATTGCGTATGTAAATATGGGCTCTTCATTTGTTATTGCTGAAAAAACATTGACTTTTATGGAATTTATGTGTAGATTTGTATTATTATGAAAATTATAAAAAATCTATTAATATTTAGTGGAATATTTTTTACTATAACAAATATATCTGCGACAAGCATATTACATAGAAACATTACGATTTATAATAATATTGGATTGATAGAAGAAGAAAGAGAAATAAACATTAAAAAAGGTATAAGATGGTATTTTATAAAAAATCTTCCTTCTACTATACGACCGGAATCCATATGGGTAAAAATGCCTAAAAAATTAATTCTTTTTGAAAAAGAATTTATTTCATCAACTAAGGTTAAGCGCTATAATGATTTTATAGGAAAGAATATAAATATTATAACAAAAAATGGTGATAAGATTAAAGGCGTTCTTATTAAATTTCAAGATGGAAGTTTTTATATAAAAACATTTAAAAACTCATTGGTTATAGTTCCGGAGCAAGAGATAAGTTTTATAGAGATGCCATTTTTTGAATACAAAAATTCTTATCCTAAATTAGGATTAAAAATTTCTTCTAATAAAAAAGATAAACTGATTTTAAATACAATTTATCTTGTTAATAACTTATTTTGGAATGCCAATTATATAGGCTTGATTAATCAAAAAGAGAATAAAATGGAAATACAGTGTTGGGCAGATTTGCATAATAACACTGGAGCTTCTTTTACAAATGTCAGTTTAAAATTAATTGCAGGAGATGCAAATATTTTAAGCTTGGTACCTACAAGAGCTTATGCCCCAAGAATGGCAATGGCTAAAGCAGAGAAATATATATATAAAGCTGGGACACCTCAAGCAAAAGAAAAGAAATTTTTTGATTATCATTTATACTCATTTGATTTCCCTATAACTGTTCAGAATAGGGCTTTAAAACAAATCCTTCTTTTTTCACCGAAAAAAATAAATGTAAAGAAAGAGTATGTTTATGAAAGTGAAAAAAATGAAAATGTTGGAATTTATATAAAATTTAAAAATTCAAAAGAAAACAATTTAGGGATACCTTTACCTGCAGGAAATATCAAAATTTATCAAAGAAAAGACAAAACAGAAACATTATTTATTGGTGAAAATATGTTAAAGCCCACTCCAAAAAATGGGAAGGTAAAATTATATATTGGAAAAGCATTTGATATAAAAGGAAAAACAATTATAGAGAACTTTGAAGAGTCACGAAAAAAGAGGTATTATAAGAAAAAAATAATTTTAGAAAATAGGAAGGACAAAGATGTAATAGTAAAAGTTATCAAAAAATTTTATGGTGACTGGGAGATAATAAAATCAACAATGAAATATAAAAAAATAGATGCTTTCACCGTTGAATGGCAAGTTAAATTAAATAAAAATAAAGTTACTTCTTTTGTATATGAATATTATCAATATTTCAAATAAATCCTTACATTTTGGGAAAATAAAATTAATCAGCGCAATACTTCTTTTACTTATAATCTCCTGCAAGACAGAAAACATTTCTTCTTCCAGATTTTGCAATAAAAAAGATAAAAATTTTAATAAAGCACGGCAATTTTATATTGAAAAAAATTATAAAAAAGCAATAGAGTTTTTAAATAAATCTAAAATTAAATCAGATATTACTTACTATATTAGTGCAAAAAGTTATTTTTATCTTAAGGATTACAAACGAGCAATTGAAAATTTTGAGAAAATCTCTGATAAATCAATAATAGCACCATATAAATATATATATCTTGGTGAAACATATTTAAGATTATGTAATACAAATAAAGCAGTAATCTGTCTAAAAAAAGTAAAAGAAATTTCTAAATATAAAATACATAGTGCAAAAGCAGATTATTTACTTGGTCAAATCTATAAGGAAAAAGATTATAGCATTGCAATTAGTAACTTTGAAAATTTTATTAATACTTATAACAGATTAAAATACTGTTGGAGGATAAAGAAATTTTTTCTT
>CAZSCZ010000029.1:0-17069 GCA_964605455.1 uncultured Spirochaetia bacterium | reverse complement strand
TGATTTATGTGAACCTGCAAAGCCATAGAAAGCCCTTCCGATGTTTCTGGACGCCTTTTTAAAATCTCAATAATATATGTTTCAAGCTCCTCTATCTTATCCATATCAAATTTAGATACCTTATCCATTCGTGCTATAATCTCTACATAAATTCCATTAGATTTAAATTTCTTTTCTATTTCCTTTAATCTATTTATATCTAAAGACCTCGCCCATATCTCAGCTGGTGGTCTGTCAACTGTATTTAATTGAACTTTATCAGGCATAATATTCTTCACAACTTCTACTATTTTCTCAATTTCTTTTGCACTATCATTCACACCTTTAACAAAAAATATTTCAAGCCATATTTTTCCTTTAAATTCCTTTCGTAGCTGAATTAAACCGTTAATGAGTTTCTCAATATTTAAATCCTTGTGTGGTCTATTTACTTTTAAAAATGTCTCTTCTATAACAGCATCAAGCGAAGGAATTATTATATCTGCTTTACAAAGCTCCTTCCTCACATCTTCTAAATAAAGCAATGTGCCATTTGTTAGCACTACTATGGGGATATTTGTAATTTCTTTAATTTTATCAATCATTTTTCCTATTTCAGAATTAAGTGTGGGCTCACCTGAACCTGAAAAGGTTAAATAATCTATTTTGATTTTTTTTGATAGAAAAATCTTTAATTCTTTTATAACATCCTCTGTTTTGACAAAAGCACAGCGTTTTAAAGTTTTATTTGTTGTTTTTCCACATTCACAGTAAATACAATCAAGTGTACAAGTTTTAAACGGCACAATATCTATTCCAAGCGAAAGTCCTAATCTTCTTGAGGGAACTGGTCCAAATAGGTATTTCATATCTTTATATCTCTTCTCCTTATCCCAGCATAATCCATAATGTTATTTTTAGAAAAAAATTACGTAATCTTATAAAAAGAAAATTTAATTGACCTGTTATAACCAAAATTATAAAAATTATCATTAAATAAGTTCGGAATTGTTGGAAATAAAATTTTATTCTTAAAGGCAGAATAGAATTCAAAACCCAGGACCCATCCAATGGCGGGATAGGAATTAAATTAAAAGAAGCAATTATTAAATTAACAAATATAAACCATATTCCAAAACGTGTTATTAATAATTCAAACATTGTTAAATTATTAATACCTTTGGCAGCAATTCCTGTAATACGAAAAAACAGAGCCATAATTAACATATATACAAGATTTATTCCAGGACCTGCAAGTGCTACTTTTACACTATCTTTATCTGGATGTTTAAAATGAATGGGATTTATAGGCACAGGTTTAAATAATATTAGAGGAATAAAACCTGCAAAATAAAGCAAAACAGGAAAAATTATTGTCCCAAAAAGGTCAATATGCTTTATAGGATTAATTGTTAATCTACCTGCAATTTTTGGAGTAGGGTCACCAAGATAATAAGCCATATATCCATGCGCAAGTTCATGAGATATTACTGAAATAAAAAGTACAATCAAAAGAATTATTATAGAAATTATACCTGTAGGAATTTTATCTCACCTCTTTTATTTTCGTAGTTTTTCTTCAATTTCAGGATGTGCTTCAAGGTATTTTTCAAGTTTTTTGTAATGTGCTGAACTGTACTGATTAAATTCTTCTTCTGTAATTCCATATCTTTTATATATCATATTAATTTTTCTTCCCAATTCTGCTATAAGCTTATCTGCATCTTCAGTTGAAGATGCCTGAATAATTTTATCATATTCTCGGGTTAACTTATTTATTTCACTACTAATTTTAAAAAACTTTTCAGGATTCAATTTCTGAGATTCATTAATCTCCTCAGTATATATTGTACTTATAATATTAGAAAAATTTTCTTCTTTTATTTTTACTTTCTTCTCTTTTTTACCGCAATTACAAAGCAAAACAAATATTATAAAATATACATAATAAAGTCGCATTTTATTAAACAATTTTGATACTATTAATTTATCAAACCAATATATATTGCTATGTAGTTTTCTAAATTATACTTTTATATATACAAATTCCAAAGAATTGTCAAGTTTATTTTCAAACTTTTCTAATATTTACCTTGACAAATGAAGATTATTTGTTTATTATTTTATTCAATATGCAAGGAGAGAACAGATGGCTGCAAGAGGTTCTAAGAAGGCAAAGAAATACGAACATCTTTTATTAAAAGAAGAGTCAGGGTGGCTTAAAATTGATAAAAATGAAAAGATTTTGATTAAAAATTTTGCCAAAGAATATATTGAATTTCTCAACAATGTAAAAACAGAAAGGGAAGCAGTTGAATTTATTAAAGAGGCAGCAGAAAAAAATGGATTCATCTCGTTTAAAAATCTTTTAAAAAGTAAAAAAGTTTATGCTGGGCAAAAAATTTATGCTGTTAATCGAAACAAGAGCATTATTTTAGCAATTATTGGAAAAGAGCCGCTGGAAAGTGGCCTTAACATAATATGTGCCCATATTGATTCTCCACGTCTTGATTTAAAGCAGAACCCATTATATGAAGATACAGAATTAGCATATTTAAAAACCCATTATTATGGTGGTATCAAAAAATATCATTGGCTAAATATTCCCTTAGCAATACACGGAAAAATTGTTAGACTTGATGGAAAAGTTATTGATATAAAAATTGGTGAAAAAGAGGATGAGCCTGTATTTATAATACCTGATTTATTGCCACATCTTTCAAAAAAATTAAAAGAGAAAAAAATATCTGAAGCTATACCAGCTGAAAACCTTAATCTACTAATAGGTAATATCCCTATATCAGAGAAAGACCAAAAAGACCCTGTGAAAATTGCTATTTTGGAATTACTTAACAAAAAATATGGAATTATGGAATCTGATTTTAACTCAGCTGAAATTGAAATAGTTCCTGCATTTAAAGCAAGAGAAGCTGGCTTAGATAAAAGTTTTATTGTTGGGTATGGACAGGACGACAGAATTTCCAGTTATGCAACTTTTAAAGCAATAATTGAAACACAAAATCCTCAACGCACATCAATAGCATTACTTATTGATAAAGAAGAAATTGGAAGTGAAGGTAATAGTAGTATTCAATCAAAATTCTTTGAAATATTTGTATCTGATTTAATTGAAAAAATAAGTGGAAAATATTATGAAAAAAATCTTAAAATCTCGCTTGCAAAAAGTTATGGAATCTCTGCTGATGTTGATGCAGCTTATGACCCTAATTATAAAGATGTGTATGATATAAGAAACACAGCCAAATTAGGGCATGGTGTTATATTCACAAAATATACTGGATATGGTGGCAAATATGATGCTAATGACGCTAATGCTGAATATGTTGGAAAACTACGAAAACTTTTTACAGAAAATAATGTAATTTTTCAATTTGGCGAGTTAGGGAAAGTTGATGAAGGTGGTGGTGGAACTATTGCAAAATATCTGGCGAACTATGGTATGGAAGTAATAGATTGTGGACCACCTGTTTTAGGTATGCATTCACCTTACGAATTGACCTCAAAGTTTGACCTTTACCAGACATTTAAAGGATATAAAGTATTTTTCCAAAAAATTGTATAACAAAAAATCAATTATGAATAAGAAAACAGAAATTAAAACAATTAAACATATTAAGGAAGAATGCAATGATAAAATTAAAGAGATATTCTGACAAACCCATTCTTGAACCTCTCAAAGAACATCAATGGGAATGTGCTTCTGTATTTAATTGTGGAGTTTATTATGATGGTGAACTTATTCATATGCTTTACAGGTCATCAAATATATGGGATAAGTCTAAATTTATTTCATCATTTGGTTATGCTGTAAGTTCTGATGGATATAATTTCTTCCGATTGGACAAACCTGTTTATACAGGCGAAGGCGAGCAAGAGGCACGTGGTTGTGAAGATCCCAGAATTACAAAGTTGGATGATACTTTTTATGTATTATATACAGGTTACTCAGGGAAGGATACAAAAGTATGTATGGCAACTACTAAAAATTTTATTACTTATAAAAGATATGGAGTTATACTTGAAGATGTTGACAACAAGGATGCTGCTCTTTTCCCTGAAAAAATTGATGGTAAATATGTTTTACTTCATAGAAGAATGCCACATATATGGATTGCATTTGGTGATGACCTTTATCATTGGAAAAATCATCAAATAATTATGAAAACTATACCTGATTCTTGGCAGGATTATAAAATTGGCATTGCAGCACCACCTATCAAAACAGAATTTGGATGGCTCTTATTTTATCACGCAGCTGACCATAATAAAGTTTACAGACTTGGAATAGCATTACTTGATTTAAATGATCCAACAAAAGTAATTAAACGTCAGAACGAACCCATTCTGGAACCTGAATTAAAATGGGAAAAGGAAGGGTGGGTACCTAATGTGGTTTTTAGTTGCGGAGCTATAGAAATAGAAAACAAATATCTTGTTTATTATGGAGGGGCTGATACTGTAATTGGAGTAGCAAGTGTAACAAAAGATGAAATTTATAAATTTGTAAAGGAGTAGAATAAAATGGTTGGTATATTTATGACAACATTTAATTTCATTGAAAAAACAAAGAAAGCATATCAGTCTCTTGTAGAGCATACAAAATATCCATTTAAATTTTTAATAATTGATAATCATTCAACAGATGGCACAGATAAATTTGCAAAAGAAAATAATATCAGATATGTAACAGATGAGTCTGGCAACAACTTAGCCAAAGCATTGAACCAAGCAATTAGACTATATCTTAAAGATAAAGAGATTGAATATATATGTTGGGTACATAATGATATGCTATTTTTTGATAAATGGCTAACAAATCTTGTTAACTTTGCCAAAGAACATCCAAATGCAGGAAAAATTCAACCTACAAACTGGTTTTATATTGAAGCAGAGTATAAATCTATATGGAAAGAACCATCTGCAATTAATGGAAAGGAGTTTGATGAAATTTCACTTGAACAGTTTTATAAAGAAAGAGCATTTGAAATTGCAAAATTTATGAATATAAATTATTACAATTATGAACAAGGTAATGATTGTCCGTGGATAATTCCTCGGTGGGTTTTTGAACGAGAGCACATATGGTTTGATGAAGAATATCAAGGAATAGCAAATTATGAAGATTGGGATTTTAATAATCAACTTTTGAGTAAGCATTTTGAAGTTTTAATTTATCAAGGCTCAATTATATGGCATCCACTTAAAGGAACAAGAAGTAGATTGCCTTCTGAAAAACAAGAAAGATTAAATAAATTAAATGAAGAAAGATATAAAAGCAAATGGCCACAATATTGGGACAAAAATCTTTGGCTTGTTGGACGTGGAAAAATCAATTTCTACTTAAAACGAATTTATGACCCATTAAATACATAATGAAGGATATTTTTTAAATATGAGGACAAAACCTCAAGATTCTAAAAAGAAAATTTTGGATTTTTATGAAAATTTATTTAATGATTTGTGGGAAAAATTTCTACCAACACTTGGCATTACCTCTATAGAAGCTATTACCAAATGTGCCCAGGGGATTTCTTCTAAAAAATATAAAATTTTAGATAATTTAATATATCTTAATGATAAATGCTCTTTTAAAAAAATAAGAAAAAATCTAAACGAAATTGATATTGATATATTAGAAGCAGCGCTTACAAACTTTATTGAAGAATTTATAAATATTATTGTATTACTTACAGGAGAAATAATTGTAAAAAAAACCTAAAACGAAGTGAGGGAGGAAAAAAGTGGAAAGGAAAAGCACAATTAATGCTACATTAAAATTTTCTGAATTTAATCTACCACCCATTAAAGATGCACTTGTTATAGGTAAAATGGCGCCTATTGGACCCAAAACATTATTTAAATCTCTTAATATAATATCTCGCAACACTTTTAAACTTGTATATGTAAAGCATCCTATAATAGAAGCTGTAGTAGTTAAAAAATCAGATCTACGAAAAGTTCCAGAAGACAAATATGTTTCATTAATTCTTGAAGAAGCATCTAAAATAATGGACAAATCCGATTGCCTTCGGATTGATATTTCAGTGGAGATTATTGTAACAAATTTAAAATTATAATAATCTTATATTATGCTTATTTGTTATGATAACTTTAAATGAAATTATTCAAACAAAGCATAATAATTTTATTCGGCTTAATGAAGGGGAATTAATTAAGAATGCATACCTTATTCTGGAAGAAAAGCAGAAAGATTGTTTTTTAATAAAAAAGAAAAGCAAATATTATTGTGGCTCCAAAAATGATCTTTTAGGACTCCCTCTTTCACGAACACTACGCGATATTGAAATACAACCACCAGAAGATATCTCTGCAAATACAAATATCTTTGTGGTTATAGAGAAGTTACTTAAAGATAATAAAAAATATATTATTATTCGTAATAATCAAGGGAAAATTATTTCAGTTCTCTCATCTTTGATAATAACAAAACTCTTATTTTCCCATTTATTAAGAAGCTGGAAACTCACATCTCTGGCAAAAGCTATTCAATGGGAATATACTATTCTATCAAAAAAAAATTCCACCTTAAATTTATCTATAACTACTATTATCGGCAATACTGATAAGGTTCTTGGATATACTAAACAAGCATTAAAAGAAAACCCTAATTTATGGTTTAATAATATCCATCCTGATGATAGAAAAAAATTTATTGCTATTACAAAAAATGTAATAAAAAATAAAAAACCATCTTTAAAAATATACAGATTCTTTAATAGAAAACAAAAAGATTATATATACATCTACGAATATGTAGAACCTTTAATAGATAATTCAGGTAAAGTTATAGGACTTGCCGGAATTTCTCTTGATATTACTGAAAAAGAAAAATTGTGTAAAAAATTTGAAAGCTATCAATCACTTATTTTACATATTTTAAACAATATTAATCTTTTAATAGTTCTTATTAATGAAAAAGGCAAAATATTGTATGTCAATAGACATTTTCTAAAAATTACAGGATTCACAAAAAGTGAGGTTATTGGTAAAAACTGGTGCAAAACATTTATTCCAACAAAATATAAAGAAAAAGTTAAGTCTATTTTTAATAATCTCCTTAATAACGAAAAAATTATTACCTCTTCTAATGTTTATCCCATAAAAATAAAAAATAATGAAACAAGAATTATTCAGTGGGAAAACACATCTATTATAAACAAAGAACTTTCTACTAAAGGTATTGCAGCTTTTGGTAAAGATATTACTGCAGAAACTAAACAAAAAGAAGAAGAGTATTTTATTAATAGAATAACCACCAAAATTTCAAGGCTAAAACCAAAAGAAGCATTAAAAACATTTTATGAATTTTTTAAAGAAAATTTTAATATCCAACATTTATATATTTTCTATCAACAAAAAGATAATAAGGATTTTAAATATATTTCACTTAAGGAATTAACTAAAGATTCTGTTTTTAAAGCGAAAAGATATCCATTACGAATCAATCAAGAAATATTAAATAAAGTTCTACAGGCTTCTAATACTTCTTCATTAAATGAATCTATAGCTAAGCAATATAATATATATTTACAAAAAATAATTGATCGGTCAGATTTTAAAGCTATAGTTTGTACAAAGCCATCTCTCAAAAAGTATGAAAGTATATTATACAAACTTTTTCCTATCTTAGCATCATCTTTTGAATCTTTTATATATGAAACAAAATTAAGAAAATTAAATCAAGAACTTTTTAAAAAAGTAGAAGACAGAACATTTGAAATTCAGGTGCTTTATGAAATTTCTCAGAAAATAAGTCATACTTTAAATTATAATGAACTTTTCAAAACTATTCTTACTCATATACATAAAGTAATAAAATTTGATATAGCGTCTTTTATAATTTTTACTGATGATAATAAAGAAATTTTTATAAAATTAACCAGGCCCACTTCTAAAAAATTTATTCAAGCACTTATAGATAAGTTAATAAACAATTTATCTCATCTTTCGGATATAGAATCCATAAGTAGAAAAGAATTTTTAATTTATACAATAAAAGCTCGTAAATTTAAACAAAATGTAAAGGAATTAAAAGAGATTAAATCATATTTTTATGTTCCTATTATCAAAGAAAAAAAAATTATAGGGTTATTATATGTAGGTGCTATAAAGAAAGATGCATTTAAAAAAGAGAATCTCAAAATTATATATACAATTGCTGCTCAAGCTTCAGTTTCAATTCAAAAATTACATTTTTTATTAACAGCACAACAACAGCAATTAAAAGATATTGTAGAAAATCTTCCCAATGCCTTAATTCTCCTTGACAACCAAAGAAAAATAATAATGATGAACAAAGAAGCGCGTAGAATTTTGCCTTTTTTAACTGATTCAATAGAAGGTGGTGTGCTTAAGCAATTAGGTAATATAAAAATAAGAAAAGATTTTAAATCCCTAAAAAAATTAAAAGAAATCATTATTAATAAGCCAACCTACAAGCACTTTTATATTCAGGTCCGTCCCATTATTTCTAAAATAGAATCAATGAACAGATGGCTTATTGTTATCAGAGATGTAACTGAAATAAAAGAACAAGAAAAAATGTTAAACCAACAAAAAAGGTTAGCAGCAATTGGGCAACTGGCAGGTGGTGTAGCTCATGACTTTAATAATGTTTTAACTGTTATTTTTACTACTACTGAAATTCTATTAAGTGAGCTCTCAGAAAAAAACAAAATATATAATGAAATTCTGGAAATTAAAAAGGCAGCGCAGAGAGCATCAGAGCTTACAAGACAACTACTTGCTTTCAGTAGAAAACAAATATTGAAACCAGAAATAATTAATGTTAATGATATTATAAATAATCTAAGCAAAATGTTGTATAGAATTATTCCTGAAAATATAATTATAGAAATGAAATTATCACCTGAGCTTAAATTAATAAAAATGGACCCTGTCCAACTTGAACAGGTAATAGTAAATCTTATAGTAAATGCTAAAGATGCAATGCCTCAGGGTGGTAATTTAACAATAAGAACAGAAAATGTTAAATCAATAAAAAAGGGTGGTTTTCTTGAGCCTGCTTTACATCCTAAAAATTATATATGTATCTCTGTAACAGATACAGGAATTGGAATGTCTGATGAGATAAAACAAAAGATATTTGAGCCATTTTTTACTACTAAAGAGCACGGGAAGGGAACAGGATTAGGACTTTCTACAGTCTATGGAATTGTTAGGCAATCCAATGGATATATAGCTGTAGAAAGCGAACCAGGTAAAGGAAGTACTTTTTATATTTATTTACCAGCAGTATCTGAAAAAGAAATTAAGAACGAGAAAATTTCAAGAGAGAAAATTGAATTAACAAAAGGGAGTGGAACAATTCTACTTGTAGAAGATGAAATATTTGTCCAAAATGCTACAAAAAGAATTTTAGAAAAATTTGGGTATAATGTAATTGTTGCTAATGATGGGATAAGTGCTTTAGAATTATTTCAGAAGCAGAAAGATGAAATTAATATTGTTATAACTGATATAACAATGCCTAAGATGAGTGGCATAGAACTAATTAAGGAGATGAAAAAAATCAAACCTGAAATAAAATATTTTTATACTTCTGGATATTCAGATGATAATTTTAGTCTAAATGATGAAGAGAAAAAAAGGCTGTTACAGAAACCATTTTTTATAGAGGAACTTTTAAAAAAGATTAAATCATAATAATAAAAATTTATTTAGCTTAATAATCCTTGAATAATCAACTCTACTGCTTCATCTTCTGTTAGGCCACGCGCCATTAAGGTCTCTAATTGTTTTGAATCTACACTTCCAATAGCAGCTTCATGTGTAACCAGTGCTTTAGAATGATTTACCTCAACTATTGGAACAGCTATAGCAGCTCCATTATCCTGAATTATTTCTTTACAATCTACATGCCCCCTTGCATAAGCTGCTGTAGCAGAAATTTTATTATAAACCTCAGCCCGAGCATTTCCTCTTACAGCTATTCGGGAAGTAAGCACTCCTCTTGCTCCTTCCCCAACAAGATTACCAGTCTCTTTTATTTTAATAATATCATCCTTAGTGCCATTAATTCTAACATTCATATCCATTACACTTCCTGCTTTGCATATAGTCTCATAATCTATTTCTATTAATCCTACACGACCCTTTAATAGTTCAAACTCTGTTTTAAATTTTGCACCTTTTTCAAGTTCAACAAGCGCTTGAGGGTAAACTTTTACTCCACCCTTAATCCCATGTATATGTCGCTCAAAATATGAATATTCAGCACCTTCCCCAATATTAATCTTTGCCTCCATAATATGCTTAACATCAGAGGCATTAGGAAAAGAACAATGAGCTAAAATTGATATCTTTGCATTTTTTTTTATATTTACACGCATTATAATCTTCTGCACACCTGTCTCAGGAAACATTCCAAAACATAAATGAACAGGTTTATGAATAATAACCCCTTCTTTTACAGTAATATTTGCATTTATACCATCTTCCAATTCTTCTGTATCTATTTCCAGCCCAGGTATAAGTTGTGAACCAATTACTTTATTCTGATGAACAAATAGATATGCAATTTCAGGCTCTTTAAATATATCGTATTTTGTTTCTGTAGTTTTATATAAATCCTGCATTAATTTCTGATTTTCATTCATCAATATTTCCCTCCACTTCAGGAAGATTCTTATGAGCACAGGGGATACATTTATTTCCAAAATATCTACTTATTTTTTTTATAGGACCTTTATCAATTATTTCGCCATGACACATTAAGTATGCATACTCTGCTTGTTTAAGAACTGCTAATCCATGAGTAATCAAAATAATAGTTTTACCTTTGCTCTTTAATAATCTTATTATTTCAAATATTTTTTCAAGTGATTCTACATCTATTCCTGAATCAGGTTCATCTAATATAACAACATCAGGTGCCATTGCAAGGATTGAAGCAAGTTCAATTTTTTTTCTCTCACCACCACTTAATGTTTTGTCAACAGCTCGTTTTATATACTCATTAGGATTTAATCCTACTTTTAAAAGCACCTCTTTTACATTTGCAGTGCTTTTATCTTTAGCTGCAGCTACAATAAAATCATAAACAGTAAGCCCTTCATACCTCGCTGGTTCCTGCCACCCTAAAGTTATTCCTTTACGCGCACGTTCATCAATTCCTAAATTATTGATACATTCACCTTTAAAAAATATTTCACCTTCTATTTTTCTATATCCTGCTAAGCCCATTATTGTAAATGCAAGTGTAGATTTACCAGCTCCATTTGGACCAACAATAGCATAAATATGTGATTCCTTAAAATCTATATTTATGTTATTTAAAATCTTCTTTCCATTAAGAATTAACCTTAAATTTTTTAATTCCAATATCCCCATATTTTATCCTCTTTGAAAGTAAATATAAAAGTAAATATAATAAATTGTAAAATAATTTGAACAGCCTTAATTTAGTTAGTAAATTATTTTGGATTATTTAACTTATATCTTTAAAATAATAAGTCAATACATTCATAACTGTATTCTAAAATTATAAATTGATTTTAAAACAGCCCTATAAAAATATAAAAGTATCAAAGAATATAAACTTACAATTTAAAATTTAACATAACTACATATATTTTTCATATCTTATAGAAATATAATTTGTAATATATGCAATAAGGCAGCCTGTTATTATACTTAAAATCAAAATTATAGGTAACATTGTATAATAATAAAAATTAAAAATCACAACAATTAAACTCCATTGAATAATATTGTTAGTGAGAGCCCCTATAATACTCGTGCCATATATTGAAAAATATCTGTTTAAAAATGAATGAGATATAATAAACATCACAATAGCACTTCCTAATGAACCAGCAAGACTCCATAAAAATAGAGGCGTTAAAATTGTGCCGGTAAGAAAATTTGAAATAAAACATCTTAATACGGGAAATATAAACACATACCAAAAACTAAAAGCATAAACCACGATTAAAAGAGAAATTTTTGCTAAACCTATTCTCAAGAATGGCAAAGGCTTTGGAATAAATGTCTCACCCAGATTAAGAACAACCCCAAATCCAATGAGAAACGCAAAATAATAAAGTTTTTGCTTATTTGGTAAAGATTTTATTTTCTCTATTAGCGACAAATTACATCTACCTCTTGAGTTTGCATACTTAGACTTTTTTCTGAAACAATTTTTACTATAATTTGATTGGGCACACAGATTATACTCTCACCAGACTTAAAAATTTTTCCTTGTTTTATACATAATTTATTCGGACAAGGTGAATCTATCATTTTTACATAATTACTCGTAACTAATATAGTTGAATAGCCTAATCTGCCTTTGATTTTTATTTTTTTATTCTGTGGTATAATTTTATATCTCAACTTCTCATAGGGTGATTCTATTATCAAGTATTTCTTTTCGTGTTTCTTTTCTTTAGAAAATTTGTTCAAGAAAAAGAATATTGAAAGTCCAATAATTAATATTACAAGAATAAAATCACCTATTTTAAATTTAAACTTCTCCATATTTCTCCATAAAACTATATTTATACATCAATATTGCAAGGACAGTTTTACTGTCCATAATTTTATTCTCGTTTATCAAATCCAAAATTTCATACAGTGATAATATTTTTACTTTTATAATTTCATCTTCATCCGGGTCCTGCTCAGTTTTTTCCAAATTTTTAGCGACAAAAATAGTAAGTTTCTCAGTAGAATATGATATAGCAGGAGTATAGGTATAAAGTTTTACAAGATTTTCAGGAGATGTTCTAAAACCTGTCTCTTCCTCAAGTTCTCGTATCGCAGCATATTTTAAATCTTCATTGTCTAAAATCTTTCCCGCAGGGATTTCAAGTGAAAACATATTATTTGCATATCGGAATTGTTCTACCATAACAATTTTTTCATTTTCAAGAACAGGAATTATACCTACCGCTGGAGGATAAATAATATATTCTCTTACGGTTTTAATCTTATCATCAATTAAAATTTCGTCATTATAGAATGAAATAAATTCGCCTTTATATATCTGAGTTGAATTTAACTTTTTTATCTTCATCTCTTATTTCCTTCCATATTAAACTCTGCCACATAGATACAGAATCCATAGATACAAAATCCATCGTATGGTTTTTCTATATAAAATTGAGTTTCAATAATACTATACCATTAAGTTTGATTTTGTAAATTCCTTTTTTTAAATCATCAAATATAGCTTCGTTTGTAAGGGAACGCACAATCTTTCCTTCTTCGCTCACAAGCTCTATTGTTTTATGTTTTAAATCATCACCAAATTGAAGAAAATTCACTCTAATCTTTATTCTATTTTGCGCGTAAAAATCAATAAATAATTTATAAAATACTCCGTATATATCACTTTCAATAACAAGTTGTTTCAATAGACTTGACTCCACCTTGCCTCTCACAGGTGTAACAAGAACAGGTGTAAGTGTTTTTACATTTGCTACTTCTATTAATTCCATTCCTTTTTTATAAAGTTTGATTGCAACTTTGGAAAAGTCAGGAAGTGTAATTTTTTTACATTTAATTTTCATTAATTTGTCTAAACCTTCTTTAAGTAGTTTTTCAGGTATAGATTGTGCTTTAGATTTTTTTAACTTTAAAATCTCTTTTTCTAAATTAAAATATACTTTTAAACAATAATTACATTTAAATAAATGCTTTTCATATTTTTTTATTTCCTCAGGACTCATTCGCTTTTCAATATATGCTGCCATTTTATTCTCATCAAAATATTTACAAACATTTTTCATTTTAATTACCTCACAAAATCCGATAATTCTTGTTTTAAAAAATTCCTGATATTTTGGACTCTTTCATATATTTCGCTTTTAGATAAACCCAATATTTTTTGAATTCCTTTTATATCAATTATCTGTAAATTTTTATAAAATTTTCTTCGTGTTTCATTTAATAATTTCTCAGCTCGTTCTTTCTGTTTTAAAAGTTTATCTATTTCTAATGTCTCACTTTTCATATTTTTTATCTTTAAATATTTTATTTTTTTCTTTATTTTAGAAATTTTATAAACTAAATCTACTATTTTTTCTTTCAAAATCTCTTGCTTTTCAATAAGATTATTTTCTTTATAGGCTTTCATATAAATTTCATAACATTCTCTGGGTGACTTATTTAAAAATTTTGTAAGATGCTCAATAATTGAAGAATCAATAGGATAATACATTAACTTTATTAAAATAATATCAGATAGACTCATTTTGTTATAAATTTTCATAAGTTTCTTACTTAATTGTGAATCATATTTTTCATTTTGTTGAGATAAATATATATTATAAAAAAGCTTTTCTTCTTTATTTTTATCATCCGTTCCTAAGGTCAAATCTTCCCACAATATTATATCAACTTGTTTTTTTCTCTTGTAAGAAAGTTTATTCAACCAGTTAATGTATCTTGATTTAAGAACTACATTAAACCAGGTATTAAACGAAGCAAGATTTTCATTATATTTTTTAATAATTTTTTTCACATCTTCAATAAAATAAATGTAAAATTCAGAACAATCATCTTTACTACGATTAAAAACTACTCTTGGATAATTGTAAACCATATCACTTATCTCCTTTATAATTTCAACCAATACTTTCTCATTATTAGTTGCTTTATATTTTCTTATCAATTCTTTAATTTTTACTTCTCTTACCCTCATATATTATATACAAACAAAAATAATAATTTTTCCACAAAATTTAAAAATATTTCATTTTAGGGTCGCCATATAAGCGAAAATATATCCAGTCATTCCATCCTTTCTTTATAGCGTTATTTATTACTAATCTAAAAGATTCACCAATTTTATTACCCTCTGTTAAATTTTTAACAAAATTTTCTATAAAGCCCTCAGACTTCATAGGAACTTCCATAATTGGTATTACTATATTTTTTACCCCATAGATAAAAAGTTTAGATAAAGCTCTTTCAGTATAATGAAAAAATTTATTCTCAAAACAGGAATGAAACATAATAAGGAAAGGCAATCTTACACAGTATTGAAAATCACTCAAATAAAAAAGTTTATCATCGCCGATTTTTAATCCAAACTCCCTTTTTTGCCGATTAAAAACTGTATGCCCAGCAAAATATAAGATTCTGCTATTTTCACATATTTTAGTAAATTCTTTATTTTTTAATTTTTTATTATAAACTACTATTTTTGAAGATTTAGATATAAATAATTTATAAATTTTTTTAAAATCAAATTTTGTATCTTTATATCTTGGCACAACAATAGAAACATCATTATGAAAATCAGACATAGGAAAAGGGTCAAAACTTTCAGATGATATAAAAAAAGAATGTGATATATTATATTTTTCTGAGAAAAATCTATATCCATCAAAAATAACTTCTATCGGCAAAATACTCATCTCGTTCTCTAACAACACACACAAATCTCTTCCAGACTTAATTGAAGAAAAAATTTTTGATTTTTTAAAAATTGTAAATAATTTAAATCCAAATTTTTGAAGATTTAGTATAAAATTTTCTGATTCTTTTGCTGATTTAATTTCAACTTCAATCTGATGAGAAAGATCTATTATATATTTTTTATCTAATTTAATACTTTCAGATAAAACTTTGACTTCAGGATAGGACTGAAAGTATTTTATATAGCAATTATCTTCTTTTAGTTCAAACAGAACTATATCAGAAGCAAGCTGCGGAAAATTTATTTCATTTAAAATCTGATAAAGAATACGAAATTTTTTCTTGTTTATTTTATATATACTCTTTTTTAATGAAAACTTGATATTATATTGCTTTAAGAGTTTATACTCAATTCCCCGTCTGAATTTAAATTTTCTTGAAAAGAAAATTTGCCACTTATTTTTAGATTGATTTATCTTCTCTACTTCATAAATACCATAAATTTTTTCACTCTCTTCAATAAAAAAAAACAAAATAGAAGATTGAGGAACTAATATATCTGAGACAAAATTATTTTTTCTTATTTCCGCAAGATTATTTAATTTTACAAGAAAAATACCCAATTTATTAATTCCTTGAAAGGATTTAATACATAAGTAAAACCATTATTGCTTTCTGGGTATGAAGTCTATTTTCTGCCTGTTCAAAAACAACAGAATTCGGACCATCCATAACTTCATCTGTGATTTCTTCACCTCTATGAGCTGGTAAACAATGCATAATAATTACATCTGGTTTAGCTTTTTTAAGCAATTCTGAATTTATCTGATAATTTTTAAAAATTTCTTGTTTTTTATCTTTCTCAGATTCTTGTCCCATTGAAACCCATACATCAGTATATAAAACATCAGCATTATTTGCCGCCTCATCTGGATTGGTTGTTAAAACTATTTTGCTACCTGTCTGTTTTGCTATATCAAGTGCTTTTGATTTTATACTTTCAGAGATAAAATAACCTTCAGGAGATGCGAGTGTTATATCTATACCTAATTTTGCTGCACTCAATGTAAGCGAATGCGCAACATTGTTCCCATCTCCAATATACCCAAGCTTAAGTCCTTTAAATCTTTTTTTATGCTCAAAAATTGTAAAAAAATCGGAAAGAGCTTGACAAGGATGAAGTAAATCTGTAAGACCATTTATAACAGGTATAGTAGAATATCTGGCAAATTCAACTACCATTTGATGTGAAAATGCACGTATCATTATGCCATCAAGATAACGTGATAGTGTAAGTGCTGTATCTTTTATAGACTCACCTCTGCCAATCTGTAAATCGTTTCTACTTAAATACAAGCTTGTTCCGCCTAATTGATAAATTCCAACTTCAAATGATACGCGGGTCCGTGTAGAAGGTTTCTCAAAAATCATTCCTAAAGTTTTGCCTTTTAATAATTTTTTGTTCTTCTTTTTTAATGAAGATGTTAACTTAAATATTTGATAAAATTCTTTCTCAGTTAAATCTCCTACTGTTAACAAATCTTTTATATGCAGCTTCTTCATTTTCTAAACTCCAAATTAAATATTTCCCTTAAAATTTCTATGGCTTTATCTATATGTCTCTTTTCTACTATCAAAGGTGGTAAAAATCTCAAAATCTT
>CAZSCZ010000028.1:0-17117 GCA_964605455.1 uncultured Spirochaetia bacterium | reverse complement strand
AATCTGGAGATATTAAAAGAGAAATAAAGATAAATTTTTAATAAAGAATGAATTATTAAATAAGAAATTAATTCTTCTTGATTCTAATTTAAAGACAAAAGCGAAGATATGTTCATTATCTTTATTTTTTTAATAATAATATCTGCGAAAAATTTGTCAATCTTTATCGCTGATGACAACAAATATTATTTGACATTGAATTATTTTTATGATATTATATTATCAATTTCTGAAATAAAAGAGAGGTGTATTTTTATGAAAGTAAAAGAGGGAAATCTTGTAGCTAAAGGATTAAAATTTTGTATAATTGTAAGTAGATTTAATAGTTTTATTACTAACAGAATGTTGGAAGGAGCACTGGATGCTTTATTACGACATAGTGCTGATGAGAGAGATATTGATATATATAAAGTCCCTGGTTCATTTGAAATACCAGCACTTGCATTGAAGTTAGCAGATTCAAATAAATATGATGCAATAATATGTCTTGGAGCAATTATAAGAGGAGAAACGCCACATTTTGATTTTGTTGCTTCCGAGACTTCAAAAGGAATAGCAGAAGTTTCTTTAAAATCAAAGCTTCCTGTTATTTATGGAATAATAACAGCTGATACAGTGGACCAGGCGATTGATCGCTCAGGAACAAAAGCAGGAAATAAAGGTGCTGATGCAGCTGTTGCTGCAATTGAAATGGCTAATCTGTTCAAGATAATAAAAGAGTAAAAGATTTTTTGTCAAGCTTGGACATTTGGGATTATATGTCAAAAATTGAGCTTAGGCTTCCAAGGAGTAAAGTGTGGGTGGAAGGCGCTACGGTAGAATAATTGCTCTTGCGGCATTGTACCAGATTGAACTTACAAATCTTCCGCCCGAAAAAGTGCTCAAATTAGAATGGATAGATGATAAACTCCCTGATGAAATAAAAGAGTTTGCTATTAATCTTATAAAAGGCACGCTTGAACATATTAATGAAGTTGATTCTTTAATAAAAAAATATTCAAAAAACTGGAGCTTTGATAGAATTTCTATTGTAGATAAATCTATCCTCCGATTTTCAATATACTCACTCCTTTATAGAAAGGATATTCCTCCTAAAGTTGTAATTGATGAGGCTATTGAGATTTCTAAAAAATATAGCACGGAAAAAGCATATCAATTTATCAACGGAGTACTTGATGGAATTAAAAATAATGAAATTGAAAAAGAAGATAAAAATATTCTTTAAGAAATATTCTCTTATAATTATTGTCTTTTCTGCACTCTTTTTATTTCTGATTATTGGTATAAAATTTATTATTTCACTGCAGGAAAAGAAAAAGCCAGAATTTAAAGAAAAATTCGTTATTATTTCATTCAATAAAGTTCTTTACATTGATAAATCAATTAAAGACCCTGATATTAATGAAGCAATTCAAAGCTATGAAACTGGCTATATAGAAAAGGCAAAATTTCTGTTTAATGCTGCATTAAAAAAGAGCAAAAATCCTGCCATTAAAAAAATAGCTCTTGTAAATTTAGCAAATATTTTTGATGATACTGGGAATTATGAACTTGCGTTGGAATACCTTAAAAAAGCCATAGAAATAGACCCGAAAGATGGAATTATATATCATAATACAGGAATAGTATATAAGCATTTAAAAGATTATGAAAATGCGATTAAATCATTTAAAAAAGCAATCAAATATAATAAGAAATTTTTAAAAAGTTATTTATCTCTTGGTTCTATTTACTTTTATTTGAAAGATTATAAAAACGCATTAGAATATTATACAAAAGCGCGAAAACTTAATCCTGAACTTTATGAAGCTACTTACAATGCAGCTGTATGTTTATTTAAACTTAAAAGAGCAGAGGATGGAATAAATCTTTTAGCTGAGCTTATAAAATCAGAAACTATTATGCCAAAGATAAGAGCAGAGTCAGCGAAAGTTCTTGGGACATATTTTACAGCTAGAGGAGAACACGAGAAAGGTCTCTTTTATTTTAAAAAAGCTACAGAATTTTATCAAGATTTTGACCTTTATTATAGAATTGGTGTGCTTTATACAATTATAGGTGAATATCAAAAGGCACTTAAAAATTTTAAAAAAGCATATCTTTTAAACCAGAATGATACTGAAACTGTAAAGCATCTTGCAGAGCTTTATTATAAATTTGGCGATATGGATAGCAGTTTAAAATATTATAAATATTTACTTAATACTACAAAATCAAAAGCAGAGATTCTTTTAACTATAGGAGAAATATATTATAGAAAGGGAATGTTTTCGGATGCAATGGAATACTATAAAAATGCCTTAAATATTTCGCTGACACCTGACCAGGCTAAAATTGTATATATAAATTTGGGTAATCTTTATTCATCTTTAAATGATTATGAAAACGCAATTCAGGCTTATAAGAAAGCATTAGAATTTGATAAACTTGATGTCAATATTTATTATAACATTGGAATTTTAAATTTAAATCAAAAGAATTATTTTAAAGCTTTGGAGAATTTTAAAAAAGCGCTTGAAATTGCACCTTCAAATATAAAGATAAATCTATTGCTTGCGCGCACTTATCTTTTAATGAATCAACGGGATAATGCAATAGTTGCTTATTGTAAAATGATTGAAAAATTCCCACAAGAAATTATACCTTACTTTGAACTTGCTACTCTCTATTATAAAATTTCAAAATATAAAGACGCCCGATATTACTATAAAAAAATTTTGGAGTTAGAACCTAATAGAGAGATTTTATATAAAATTTACTTAAATTTAGGTGTAATTGCAGATATAGAGAAAAGATATGATACTGCGTTACAATTACTGAAAAAAGCATATTCTTTAAATCCAACAGATCCGTATATAAGCTATAATACTGGAATTGTTTATCAGCATATGGAAGATATTAAAAAAGCAAAAGAATATTTTAAAAGGACATTACGATTAAAATGTGATAATACTATAAGGGCATTATCACATCTTGCACTGGGGAATTGCTATTTTTATGAAAATGATATAAAAAGTGCAGAACGAGAATACAAGTTTGCACTGAAATATAATCCAAATCTTACAGAAGCGCATTATAATTTAAAAGTAATAGAAGGGAAGATATGAGTCCAAAAAGAATTATAAAAAAATTAAAAAAAGAGAATGAACCCAAATATGCTGACTTGCATACACATACAACAGTTTCAGATGGAATTTTAACTCCAGAAGAATTGGTAAGATTAGCTTATAGAATGAAGTATAAAATTTTAGGTATTACAGACCATGATACTTTAAAAGGGATAAAAAGGGCAAGGGCAGAGGCAGAAAAATATGGTATTGAGATTATACCTGGCTGTGAACTTACAGCTTATTATTATAATTATGAAATGCATATTTTAGCCTATTTTGTTGATCCAGATAATAAATATTTAAATTCCTACCTTGAAAAGTTCAAGCAAGCAAGATTTGAGCGAGCAAAAGAAATTGTAAAAAAATTGAATAAAATAGGGATACATATTAATTATAATGAAATGATTAAAAAATATAATACAGATGCAATAGGAAGGGCTCATATTGCAAGAGAAATAATAAGCAAAGGATATGAAAAAGATATTGAGGGTGCATTTAAAAAATATCTTATTGCAGGGACACCTGGTTATGTTCCTAAATTTTTAATAAGCCCCAAAGAAATTATAAATATCATACTTCATAGTGGCGGTGTTCCTGTTTTTGCTCATCCATATTATTATTTTAATGTTGAAAATATAATTGGCAAACTTACAAAGTATGGCCTTAAAGGAATAGAAATATATCATACTTATCACTCGGCTGTATTTATCCGAAAATTTAAGCAGATAGCTAAAAAATTTAATCTTATTGAAACAGGTGGCTCGGATGCTCATTCTGGACCATCTGGTGATTATCTTCCTTTTGGTAAAATTGCCCTAAATTTGAGAATTATTAAACGTTTAAGGGAAATACGGGATAAAATTAGATTTGAAGTTAAATTAAAGGAGTAATTTATGAATGAATTTAAACTAAAACTTGAAAAATTTAGAAAAGGAGCTATGATTTATGTTGAGGGTTCTAAAAATATAGATAATTTTTATATTATAAAATCTGGAAAAGTAAAAATTACCAGAAATATTGAAATAACAGATGACCAATCTCAAATTTATTTAAAAGAGGGTGATTATTTTGGTGTAATCTCTTGTATGAGTAAACGTCCCAGACTTGAAACTGTTACTGCTTTGACTGATGTTATTTTAATTTCTGTGCGATATGACCAATTTGAGGAACTGATAAGGCGGAATAATACTGTAGCATTAAAAATTCTCAAGTTATATAGTAAAAGATTAAGGACATTTGACGATGCAATTGCAAGAATCACATTAAAGAAACCTGTTACATCAAATCTTGAAGCATTATACAATATTGGACTTTATTATTATAATCAACAGGAATACAAGCAAGCAAGATATGCCTTTACAAAGTTTACAAAATACTGTTCAAATTCATCTAATATATCTAAAGCATATCAATATCTTGAGGAGATTAATAAGAAGTTGAAAGGTATAAAAGAATATATTCAATTGACTCCATTAGTGAGACATTATTATGATAAATCAATTCTTTTCTGTGAACACGAACATGGTGAAGATGTTTTTATTATTCAGGATGGGAAAGTTAAAATCACAAAAATTGTAGGAGATAAAGAAGTATTACTAGCTGTTCTAAATCCTGGTGATATTCTTGGTGAAATGGCTTTAATAGAAGATAGACCACGAAGTGCTACTGCTATTGCCTTTGGTGATGTTAAAACCCTTGTAATTAATAAACAGAATTTTATGATTATGGTTCAAAATAAGCCACAAATTGTAATGAAAATTATTTTTCTTTTGAGTGAGCGAATATGGATTGCTTACAGGCAGCTTGAAAATACTGCTATTCCAGACCCTTATGGAAGGCTCGTTGATATTTTGCTTATCCAAATAGAAAAGAAACGTGTTGAAATTGCACCTCATAAGTCATATCAGTTTGATTTTGGACCTGATGAACTTATGACTATGGCTGGTTTGGAAAAAGATAAAGGATATCCACTTGTCAGACAACTTCTTGATGACCCCACTTTTAGACTTGAAGGCGGCAAAATCGTTGTTGTTGATACAAATGGATTATATAAAATGGTGGAAAGCTATAGAAAGAAGATTAAACGGGAAACTATTACATAATGCAAAAAGGATTTGTTCAGATATATTTTGGTTATGGGAAGGGAAAGTCAACTGCTGTTGCAGGTCTTATACTTAGATGTATATCTTATGGCTTGAAAGTTGCTCTCTTCAGATTTTTTAAAATAAAAAATACAAGCTCTGAAGATAAGGTCCTTCAAAAATATAAATCAAATGTCACAATATTTTATTCTAAATCTTCATCACCAATGTTTTCTATTAATGTGCCTATAGACAAGATTATTAATAGTCAAAAAAAACTTTTTGAAACTGCAAAAGGTATTCTTTATGGAAAGAAGAAATATGATGTTATTATTTTGGATGAAGGGTTGGACCTTGTAAAATATAAAATAATTGCTACAAATGAACTGATTCAATTTATTCAATCAAAACCTAAAGATGTGGAAATTATTTTAACAGGGCATTATATTAATCGGAAAATTAAAAAATATGCTGACCTTGTTACATATTTTAAAAAAATTAAACATTATTATGATAAAGGAGTAAAAGCACGACAAGGAATAGAATTTTAATACAAGCTTTAATATATGCTTTATTGGTTTTTCTTGTTTTCTGTAATAAAGAAAGATTTAAAAGGGTAAAAGAAATTTTACCACAACGTGTAGTTGTTTTATCCCCTGAGGTCCAGGAAATTCTTTTTGAATTGGGTGTAGGTGAAAAAATTGTTGGGAATACGAAGTATTGTGATTATCCTGAATATGCCAAAAATATCACTAAAGTCGGTGATTTTAAGAATCCAAACATTGAGAAGATATTGAGCCTAAAACCTGATATTATTTTTGTGACAGATTTTGTTCAAAAAGATACTATAAATACTTTGAAAAAGCTTAATTTAAAATATTGTGTAATTTATTCAAGAAATATAAATGAGATGTTTGAAAATATACTTTATATTGGCGAAATTTCTGGCAAACAGAAGCAAGCAAAAGCAATAATAAAGAGATTGAAAAAAGAATTAGAACATATAAAAAGAATAATTCCTAAACCAAAAGTTTTTCCTTTATTATGGGATAACCCAATTTATACTGCTGGTGATGAAACTATTGTAAATGATATGATAGAAAGATCTGGTGCTATCAATTTGGCTAAATTTTATGGAAAAAATTATTTTTCAATAGATGAGGAATTTCTTATAAGTTCTGATATTGACTTTATTATTTTATGTGATAAAAGTATAAATACTAACAGCACATTAATAAAATTGATAAAGAAGAACAAACCAGATATTGAAATAATTTCGCAAATAAATCCAGATTTAATGTTAAGAGCATCTTCAAGAATAATTGAGGGCATAAAAGAATTAAACAAAATATTATATGAAAGAACTGCATCAAAAAAGTAAAAAAAATTTATATAAAGCAATATTTTGGTCTATTATTGCACTTATACTACTTGTAATTTTGAATTTATTTTATATTCCTGGTGACGAAGCATTTCACTATACAGGAACAATTTTGACGCAGTTAAGAATTCCAAGAATAATTATAGCAATTATAGCAGGTGCAGGATTATCTGTTGTTGGCGCATCTTTTCAGGGACTTTTTAAAAATCCACTTGCAGAACCTTATCTCCTTGGGGTTTCAGCCGGTTCTGCTTTAGGAACGGTTATAAGCTTTTACTTTAATCTTCAAACTATAAAATATATTGGGGAATTTATTACTATTATTAGCTCATTTATAATGGGACTTATTGTGATTAGCTTAGTTATTTTGATTTCAAATTTTAGAAGAAATTTCAATATGCTTTCCTTAATTCTGACAGGCGTAATTATGAATGCTTTACTTTTTTCACTACAGTTTTTAATTATTGCTTTCTCCTATGGCAGACTTCATAATGTTTTATTATGGCTGTGGGGTAAAATTCCACCTATAAATTATTATTTAATTGTAATTCTTTTGATTTTATTTGTAATTTCATATATAAAAATTTTGACAAATTATAAGGCAATTACACTTTTCAGTATATCCGAGAAAATGGCAGAAAGCAAAGGAATTAATATAAAAAAGGTTTCACTTGAAATTATAATTTTTTCTACAGTAATTGTTGCTTCTATTGTTTCAGTGTGTGGGATTATAGGCTTTGTTGGACTTGTTGTTCCTCATATTGTAAGACTTATAATAGGATACAATTTTAAAAAAATTTTGATATTAGTGCCGCTTGTTGGTAGCATATTTATGTTAGGTGCTGATTTTATTTCACGATACCTAATTTATCCTTCTATTTTACCTGTAGGAATTGTTACATCAATAATTGGCGCACCACTTTTCTTTTACTTACTAAAGAAAAGGAATTAATCAAATGAAGTTTATATACCAAATAAGAAATATTTATTTTAGATATGGAAAAGGGAAATATCTATTTCATAATTTAAATTGTCAAATACAGGAAAATAAAATAACAGGAATAATTGGACCTAATGGTGCAGGTAAAACGAGCTTACTTAATCTTTTAGCAGGGATTTCAAAACCCACAGCAGGTGAAATAATTTTTAAAGGTCATTTGCTTGAAAATTATCCAAAAATTGAGATTGCAAAAAAAATCGGTATTCTTTTTAGTGAATATCAATTTGTATATAATTACAATGTATGGGAATTTGTCCTTATAGGAAGATATCCTTATATAAAAGGATTAACAGGATTTAGTGAAGAAGACTTTAAATCAGCAGAAGATGCAATGAGAATTACAAATACGAGCAAATTAAAATCCAAAGGGATATTTGAATTAAGCTCTGGTGAAAAACAACTTGTTCTTTTGGCTCATATTTTGGCACAAAAACCTGAAGTGTTATTATTAGATGAACCATTTTCACATCTTGATTTAAAACATCAAATAAAAGTTATAGAGATTTTGAAGAGTATAAAAAAAACCATAATTTTTGTTACACATAACATATCATTTATAAAACAAATTGCAGATGAGGTTATATTATTAAAAAAGGGGAAGATTCTTTCACAAGGTAGAGTAAGAGATATACTTACAAGAAAAAATGTTTCAAATTTATTTGATATATTTTTTTCTCAGATAAATCCTTTAAGTGATAAATAAATATATATTGCAGCTATCAGGAAAAGTAATGACCCTAAAAGAATTATTAAACGTCTAAGAATTTTGCTTCTTCTTTCTTTTGTAGCGATTTCAGGGGTCATAACATTTATTTGAGCTTTTTCAATACATTTTACAATAATTTTAGGACCAAGCTCTGCAATTACAAGATAGCCATAAGTGTCATCGTAATCTATATATCTTATGGTAGCTTTAACAGGAAGTATCTTTTTGCCATCATGAGCATTTAGGACATTAATAAAATATTTTTCCTGTGGTGTTTGCCCTCTTAATTTTACCAAAATTTCCATACCAGGTTGAAGATTATTGATATTAATTCCCTTAATAGGTGAAATTTCCAATTCCCCTTCAAGTAGAATCTCTCCTTCTTTTATATAACTTTCTTCGTTTTTTTTCTCTGTCTGCTCTGGCTCACTTTTCTTTTCTGTAGTTTTAGAAATTTTTTGACCATCATATTTCATTAAGAATCTATTTATAAATTCAATCTCTACATCTATTCGTATAGTTTCTAAATTTAATGTTTGGATAATTATCTTTTTTAATATTTCTAAAATTTTTCTCTCATTTTTTGTATTAAGTAGTTCAATAAATGTTTCCATATATTCAAAAGTAAGGCCAGCTTCTATATTAGTTGTAAGTTCCTTTGACTGCGTAACAAGATGTTTTCCTTTCCATTGAAGGTCAATAAGGCAACTTTCAAATTCTGACCATTTGCTATAAGGTGTAGCTTTAAGAAGTGCTCTATCAAAAGATATAATAGAATAGCATTTCTCAATTAATTTACTTTCAAGATTGAAAAAAATAATAAAAGCTCCAAATAATTTAACCTCATCTTCAAGGAATCTGCATTTAATTACTGCTATATCTTTAATTTCACCACTTACAAGTTTTTTGGCTTTTTCCAAATCGCCTTCTGCAAATTCAAGCGCAATTTCTATTTTCTTCTGCTCTTTTTCAAATTCATCTATGGCTTTATCAATTTCCATTTTTTTTATCATATTCAATATTTTTTAATTTGTCAAGAAATTCTGGTAAAAATTTAAAATTTTTCTTTACTTTTTAAAAATTTTTTAGTATATTATCTCAAGAGATGAGAGCAGTAAGTACAAAAGTTGTAGAAAATGCTGTATATGAGGCTTTAATTACTGCTACATATAAGCTTCCTGAAGATGTGAAAAAAGCATTAAAAAGTGCTTATGAGAAAGAGACATCTAAATTAGCGAAGTATGTGCTTTCTCAAATAATAAAGAATTATGAAACAGCATTAAGGGATAAAATACCTTTGTGTCAGAATACAGGACGAGTTATATTGTTTATAGAAATGGGACAGGATATAATATTTTCTGATGGATTTTTACTTTCAGCTTTGAATAAGGCTGTTTCTAATGTAAGTTCAGAAGGATATTTAAATTCTTTAATAGTTAATGACCCTTTAAGGAACCAGAATACTACTACAAATATTCCACCAATATTACATATAGAAATTGTTAGAGGCGATAGAGTTAAAATCTATGTGATGTTGAAAGGCTTTGATGTTGAGAATATATCAACTGTAAAGATGCTTCCTCCAACAAGTGATAGGGAAATAATAAAAAGAGAGGTTTTGAATTGGATAAAAGAGAATGTTATAAAAGCTTGTCCACCTGTAATTGTAGGTATAGGGATAGGCGGGAACTATGAGTATTCTGCAATTCTTGCTAAAAAAGCACTGTTAAGAAAAATAGGCTCAAAAAATAAAAATGAATTTTATGCTAAAATAGAGAAAGAACTTTTAGAAGAAATAAATAATCTTGGGATAGGGCCAATGGGAGTAGGAGGTAAAACAACAGCTATAGCTGTGCAGATAGAAAGTGCTCCTACTCATATAGAATCATTACCATTAGCAATTGATCTTAATTGTCATTCAGCACGAATGAGTAAAATTGTTATATAAATGGAGCAAATAATGAAAGAAGTAGAAATATCCACACCTTTTGATTTAAAGATAGAAAAAATTGAGATAGGCTGTATAATAAAAATTAGCGGTGCAATTTATATAGCGCGGGATTTTACATATAAAAAAATGATAGATGAATTTAAAAAGAAAAAGAATTTACCATTTGATATGAAGAATCAAATAATATATTATACAAGTGCTATTTTATCTACTGGTAGTAAAGTTATTGGTCCGTGTACTCCAGCATCATTAAACAGAATGGAACCATATCTCCAATTTTTGTTAAGTAATGGTATAAAAGCTATAATTGGTAAAGGTCCTATAAGTAAGAATTTTATTAATCTTTTAAAAAAATATGATGCATTATATTTACTTGCAACTGCAGGGACAAGTGCGTTTTTATCTAAATTTATAAAAAGTGGTAAAATAGTTGCTTATAAAGAATTGGGTCCTGATGCATTATATAAATTAGAAGTTGAAAATTTTCCAGTCATAGTAGCTGCTGTTAAAGGCAAATATCTATTAGAACAATAAGAAGAAGGAGTAAAGGAATGCTTACAGAAGATATAATTAAAAGTATCACTGTAAAAAATGAAAATAAAATAATACTAATAATAATGGATGGAGTTGGTGGTCTTCCAGTAAAAGATGGTAAAACAGAGTTAGAGCTTGCTAATACTCCTAATTTGGACGAATTAGCATCTGAATCAGCGCTGGGTTTAACCTATCCTATTGCCATAGGAATAACACCAGGGAGTGGTCCTGCCCATTTATCAATATTTGGATATGACCCTATAAAATATAATATAGGGAGAGGGGTACTTGAAGCATTAGGAATTGGATTGGAGCTAACTCAGCACGATTTGCCAGCACGAGCTAATTTTGCTACAAAAGATAAAAACAATATTATAACTGATAGAAGGGCTGGAAGAATTCCTACTGAGAAAAATAAAGAATTATGCAAAAAACTTTCAGAAAATATAAAGCAGATAGAAGATATTGAAGTAATAATTAGGCCTGGCAAAGAGCACAGATTTGTAGTTGTTTTTAGGGGCGAAGGGCTTGAAGGTCCACTTACAGATGCTGACCCTCAAAAAGAAGGATTGAAAATTAAATATGCAGAATCTGTAAGCCCATCTGGTGAAAAGTCTGCAAGAATAGTAAATAAATTTATTGATAAAGTAAACGAAGTTTTAAAAGATGAACATCCAGCTAATACCTGCCTTTTGCGTGGTATAGATAAAGTTCCACCTGTCCCACCAATGAGTGAGATATTTAAACTAACGCCTGCTGCAATTGCTACTTATCCAATGTATAAAGGACTATCAAGGCTTGTTGGTATGGAAATACTTCAATCTGGTGAAAGCTTGAAAGATGAAATAAATACTTTAAAAGAGAATTATGAAAAGTATGATTTTTTCTATTTCCATATAAAAAAGACAGACTCATATGGAGAAGATGGAAATTTTGAAGAAAAAATAAAGATTATAGAAGAGACAGATAAAATCCTGCCCGAAATTTTATCATTAAATCCTGATGTGCTTGTTATAACAGGGGACCATTCTACTCCTGCTGTTTTGAGTAGCCATTCGTGGCATCCTAATCCTTTTCTCTTAAAATCAAAATATATAAGACCTGATGAGGGGAAAAGATTTACAGAAAATGAGTGTTTAAAAGGCAGCCTGGGACATTTTTATTCTATTAATGCTATGTCACTTATGCTTGCGCATTCATTAAAATTAAAAAAATTTGGGGCGTAGCTTGTAAATGAAAAAAAGTATACTTTTAATTTTGCTTACACTCCCTTTGATATATTCTATAATTAAACTTCATACAGATTTAAAATTTTACTTGCCTGTTATAATTATATTGTTTGGAATTATTTTAAAGTATTTACTTTCTTCATTAAAATCTATTCGGTTATGGATTCAATTTGGTATCTGTTATATATTCCTTGACCTTACATTTCATAATATTGATTTTGGCAAATTTATAAAAAGTTTTGGATATGTGGATTTGAAATTTTTTGTAATAATAATTTTTTTAATTTATTTTGCAATTTTCTTGCGAGGGTATAAGTGGAAGTATCTTTTAAGACATATAAAAAAAATTAGTTTAATTAATCTTTTTAAAGCAACACTTGTAGGATTTATGGGTAATGCAATATTCCCAGCAAGATTGGGCGAGTTGCTAAGAGCATTTGTGTTAGGAAAATATGAGAAAATAAGTAGAATAACAGCTTTTAGTAGTATAATACTTGAACGAATATTTGATGGCTTAATAATTGCAGGATTATTTTTATATATCTTAATCTTTAATCCTATAAAAAATCCTTATTTCGTTAAAGCTGGTATAACTGCAAGTGGAATATATATAATCTTAGTTTTAGCAATAGTAATCTTTTATTTTAATTATGAAATGTTTTATAAATTGTTTACTTCAATAAAATTTTTGGATCAATCTTATAGAGAGAAAATATTGAAATTCTTGAATGCATTTTATGTCGGACTACATATATTTAAAAATCTTAAAGATTTATTACTATTTATTATTTTAACAATCTCTATATGGATTATATATATAATAGAAACATATCTATTTTTAAAAAGTATGAATCTAATAGCCACATTTTTTCAGGCAACAAATTACTCGGCAATATTTTTAAGTATTCTTTTTACTTTTATTATGACAATAGGAGTAGCGATCCCATCTGGGCCTGGTGCAGCTGGACCATTTCAGGCAAGTATTGTATTTACTTTTATTTTGTTATTACCTCAGATTATGAAAAATCCAGATAATTATAATTATATCGCAAGCTTTTCAATGTTCGTATGGTGTATTCAAATAGTTCCTGTAAGTATTGGTGGACTTTATGTAGTTATAAAAGACGGGATAAAAATTAAAAAAATAGGAAAAAGCTGATAAAATTTGACATTACCCTGTTAGTTGAGTTAAATTTGAATGTTTAATCATTTTTCACCACCATTATTTTGTCTAATATGGTAATATATTCTAAAACTAATTTCAAGCTTTTTCCTATGCTTTTCGCTATATCCTCTGGTTTCAGTTTTTTCTGTATAACAATTTCACTCGTTTAAAATCATTTATGTATCTCCAATAAAATTTTTTTCCACGCCTTTTCAAAATTATAAATATGGTGTGCCTCATCTTTTAAAATCATAATATTAAGGCAAGTAGTTAAAACTTTCCTGATTATGTTTGATTGAGCGATATCAGAAATATTAGAAATTATTGGCAAGCCCAATTTTTCATCTACAATTTCCTCTGTTTCTTTCTTCTAATTGCTGAATATTAGTTAAAAACAAAACCTCTTCTGGAATTGTATAAATCTGCTCTTCTCTTAAAGTACTCTTTAAATTAAAATTATCCTGCCACTCAGTATGAATAAAAGGATAACTTTAAAGAAAATAAATCATTATCAACTATGTGATCTGTCTTAAACCAAAAATTCAAAAGTCTTCTTGTTGTATTTGAAACTCCCGGGTAATTTTCTTCTCTCCGAGAAAAAACAGCCTCTCTCAGTTTGTTAACTAAGTAAGTCTTGGATTTTTCGCACTGTGTTGGATTTAAAAGTTGTATGACATTCATCACTTTTTCAATTAATGACATTTCCTTCTGATAAGATTTTTTCGATCCAATTTTTATCGTATTGAGGTTTTATAGACGCTACTATTTCCACCAATTTTTCTTTATCATCTATCCTAAATCTGTCCTTTACAAAAAAAGCGGTAGCAATTATAGATAATTCTGTAGCGTTAAATTTTCCATATTTGCTGACAACATTTTCTATTTTTTTTCTTTCTTCAGTTTTAATGAAACTTTCAAATTCATTATTTTTGACGAATATAAAATACCCCTTATCCATTTCCCATTTTACATCCAACATACCTAAATCCTCAGCAAAGCTTATTTCACTTTCTACCTCTGAAGAATAAGGCCCATAATGATACAGTGAGTAATCAAACTCTACAATATCTTCTCTTGTGAGAAAATAGCTCATTTTTTGCAGAACTGTTTTACCTATTTGCTTATCAGGATATGCTTCATGAAGTTCCTTTGCCAAATATGAAATAATAGCTACTTTTCTAAAAATTTCATTTTTCATTTTATCCCTCCTCCTTTAATCAATTCTTTAGCCTTTTTTCTATCTTTAAATTTCACATAAACTCTTATCTTCTTCACTTCTCCCATATTTTTCACTATTTTTGAATAAAGTGATAAAGGCAATGCTTTCTTATCCTTCTTTACAATCATACTCTCACCTTTTCCACTCTCCTTTGAAGCAAATTGATACCAACTTTGTTCTGCTGTATCTTCCCAAAACCAAATATTATTTTCTTTAAGAATCCTCATTATATCTTCTAATTTTTTCTCATCTTTAGGCGTAGGAATATCATTAGTAGAAAAAATTTCTCTTAAGTGCTCTCTGTTTTTTAAGTAGTTGAACCATTGCGTATTCTTTTCTTTCATTATATTCCAAAGTATATAATCATCCAATTCCACAAATTTTTCTATTTCTTGGGGTGAAGATAAAACACCTAAACTTGTTTTTATCGCCTCTTTTAATATATAATCATAAGCTCTTCTTACCTTATGGAAATATACCTGAGTAAACATCTGATATCTTGAAATAATCAGTGATTCTGCCACATACCATCCACCTTCTTTTACTCCTAATATTATTTCATTCTCTTCTGGGTCTATCCCTATACTAAATGTTATCAACAGCCTCTCTAAGTCGTACAATCCATATTTAACTCCTATATGAAGAGAATCTCTTAGCAAATAATCTCCTCTATCAGCATCCAGTTGACTTGAGATAATTACTCGCCAAAATATATTTTCTTTTAGTTCTTGTGGATTTCCTTCTATTAAAGCAGACACTTCTTTTGCTGTTATCTTATAGTTGCTATTTAAAGGATGATTTTCTATCACATCTTTAAAATATTTTTCTATAATAGCCACTGTATAATCCTCATGCTTATATGGTTTTTTTGTATCAGGATTTTTTGGCAAAATATCTTCTGCAGCATGAGAAAAGGGAGGATGGCCTACATCATGAAGAAGAGCTGCTAATCTAATTAATTGTCTATTTCTTTCTAACCCTGTTTTCTTATACATTTTCTATCTTGTAAAATTCTAATGTTTTCTTCGTCTCCAACAATGACATCATACATCTTCGTCGCAAGATGCATCACTCCTAAAGAATGCTCAAAACGGGTATGCACTGCTCCCGGATATACCATTTCTGTTAATCCTAATTGTTTTACTCTTCTTAGCCGTTGAAACACAGGATGATCAATAATCTCTTTTTCCAACTCATTGAATTTTATGAATCCATATACTGGGTCTCTTACTTCATACTCTTTCATAATTTCACCTTAATTATCTTATTCGTATCATTTCCAAAAACATCTACCACATTTACCATAATTTGATATTCTCATTCTTTCTCATATTTATGTCTTGCGGTCAAATCTACTTTTGGATTTTTCTTTGTCCTAAATGATTGCCACATATTGTGGAAAGTATCATCTTTATAATTCCAGTCAATCGCCCAATAATCTATTAGTTCTGAAAAATACCTAACTTTCTCTGCAATCTCTGAAATTTCAACTGTTGGTGGTAATTGAAAATCTGTTATCTTTAAAATAACTTCTTTATCTTTCACCTCTGTCTCAACCTCTAAATAAGCAACCTCAGCAAACTTTATGTGTTTTAACAATTCCTTTTCTACAACTTTATCTGGAATTTGCAAAAGTTTTAAATCAAACCTAACCAAAGCAGACTTTAATTCATTTACAGAAAGAATTTGAATTAGTTTCAATTCTACTCCATTTTTCTTGGCAAAAACTTTACCTAACTCATTTACTCCATACCCCCAATCCCAACCTAAAATATTGCATTTATTGAAACCATTGGCTTTACATTCTAAAACTACTTTTTCTATCTTTTCCATTGTAACCGGTGCATTTAAAGGTCCAATATGAACAATTTTATCTTGTTTTCTTCTGTGTAAATATCTAAATCCGATTAACTTCTCTGCCTGATAAAGTTTTAGCATAAAATTTAAATAATCTTCTTCCTTATCTTTCCAGTAGATTGTCTCATAGTCTTCAATATTCCATATCTTAAAAGGTCTTGCAGGATAACCATATTTCTTCTTCTCATCTAAAAGGTCTTTTGAATTATAAATATCCAAAAGCCTTTTTCTTGTTACCTGAATAGCAAATTTTGATAAATCACACCCTATCAATCTTCTTCCTAATTTTTCTGCTACTGCTAAGGTTGCGCCTGAGCCACAGAAGAAGTCGGCAACAATGTCGCCGGAGTTGGAGGAAGCAAGGATAATGCGTTTTAATAAGTTTTCTGGCTTTTGGGTATCGAAATTTAACCTTTCAATATTTCCAGGTTCTGTCCCGATAGGATTTATATCTTCCCAGACATCTCTCCAATCTGCTAAATGATACCACATTCCCTTTTCTTTATCATAAATCTCCGGATAATCCTCTCTAAATTTATATCTTTTCTGTTGGTACGATTTATAATATTGAGTATTAAAAACATATGAAGATGATTTACTATACAAATGCACATAAATTGAGCCATTCTCCGCCAAAAGTTCTCTCATTAAAATTAATCTTTCATACATATATTGAAGATAGGATACAATGCCACCAGACCAGGTGTCTTTATAAGCCCTTTCTTTAATTATGGAAGGTTCTTTTTCAATTTGAGTATCACCAATTTTAGTTCTTATCGTAAAATCAGCTCCTGTAAAAAATGGAGGATCAATATAAATCAAATTAATTTTTCCTGCCCACCCCTGCTTTAAAAAAGAAGACATCACTAATTTATTATCTCCCC
>CAZSCZ010000027.1:0-17397 GCA_964605455.1 uncultured Spirochaetia bacterium | reverse complement strand
TATATATTCTAATACCATCAGGCGAAGTTATGCAGATAAAGAATCCTAAAGATTTCAAGCCCAGATATTGGAATTGAGTAGATAGCATAACCTTAAACCTTTTGAGATGTCACCTTTGCGAAAGTGGGAGTGACTATTACACTCAATGGATTCCTGTTGGAGTTTACTTCTGCGGAAGTAGGGATAGAAATGACAAAATGCCAATTTTTTGCATAAGTTTGTAATTAATAATAAAATGAGTTTCCTTCTAAATATTCAAGAATGGGAATCTTATCTTTCATCTCTTCTAAATGATTACCTTATATATGCTCCAATTCGTATAGACAAATTTTCTGATTTTAAAGTAATTGAAAATAATTTTAAAGATATAGTTTACAATTCGGCTAAAACTATAACTTCTTTGAAAAACTTTCTTTTTCCAATTAAAGAAAAAGTCACAAATATTCCGCCACACAAAAATCTTATAATAATAGGAGCAAAGGCATGTGACCTTGTAGGATTAGATATACTTGATAAAGTATTTTTAGAACCTGAGTTTCCTGACCCATATTATAATTTCCGACGCGAAAATATATTAATTATTGGAACAGATTGTTATGAGATTGATGAGTCCTGTCATTGTAATATTTATGGAATTAATCCCTATCCTGAAAGAAATTGTGATTTGATTTTGAATTTAATAGATGATAGAATTTTCCTTGAATCATTAAGTAAAAAAGGTGAAAAATTTATTAGCAATTTAAAAAAGGAATTAAAAATTCAAGATGCAGATGAAAAAGTAATCAATAAGATAGAAAATAAGCGAAATGATATTAAGCAAAAATTACAAGAAAAGAATAAATCTATTCCTGATTATGATACAACAAGAGATATTTTAAAAAATTCAATTGGAAAGAAAGATAAGGTATGGAAAGAGTATGCAGAAAAATGTGTAGCTTGTGGAGCCTGCAGTATATGTTGTCCTACTTGCCATTGTTTTATTTTACTGGACATTCCGGATAATGGACTAATGGAAAAGATACGGAGTCAAGATAGTTGCCAATACCCGGGATTTGAAAAAGTTGCTGCTGGTATTGACCCATTAGAAAAACATTTTGTAAGATTTAGAAATAGATATATATGCAAATTTATAAATCGTCCTGAAAAATTTGATACAATTGCTTGCACTGGCTGTGGACGGTGTATTGATACTTGTATTGGTAAAATAAATAAAAATGATGTAATAAAATCTCTTGCCCAATGAAGAATCCATATAAGCCATTAAAAGTCAAGGTTGAACATATAATAGAGGAATCGCCCGGAATTAAAAGCTTTATTTTAAGACCAGAAACAGAATTTCAATTTGCTACAGGGCAATTTATAGAACTTACTTTACCGGGATATGGCGAAGCTCCATTTACACCTTCATCCTCTCCATTTAAAAAAAATCAATTTGAAGTTACAATAATGAATGCTGGTTATGTAACATCAAAGTTACATAATTTAGACAAAGGGACAATTCTTGGTGTTCGCGGTCCATTTGGCAAAGGTTATCCTGTTGAAGAATTTGAAGGGAAAGAGATATTAATTCTTGGTGGTGGAGTAGGACTTGCACCACTTCGGAGCCTTCTTTTAACTTTAATTGCAGAAAGAGAAAAATATAAAAAAATTATTTTATGTTATGGTGCAAAAACACCTGTAGATATAATTTATAAAGAACAATTTAAAGAATGGGAACAGCAAGGAGTAGAAGTTTATCGTAGTGTTGATAAAGGAGATGAGAAGTGGGAAGAAACTGTAGGTGTGGTTACTGTTTTACTTGATAAGATAAAAATAGATACTCAAAATGGAGTAGCAGCTGTTTGCGGACCACCTATTATGATGAAATTTGGCACATTAAAATTACTTGAAATGGGCTTTAAAGAAGATAAAATCTACCTTTCTATGGAACGGAATATGTCCTGTGGAGTAGGAAAATGTGGACATTGTGCTTTCGGACCATTCTTTGTATGTAAAGATGGGCCTGTCTTTAAATATTCCCAAATAAAAAATTTTCCAGATATTTGGATTTAAATTAATAGAGATTTAATTTCTGTCTAATCCCATATATAAAGAAGAGAATATGAAACGAATTTTGATAGATTTAACAAAATGTAGAAAATGTAAGAAGTGTGAGGCTTTATGTGAATATTATTATCATAACAACAATAAAGGTGTGAAAAAACTTATAGAACTTGCTATTTTTGTTACTACTTGCAGAAAATGTGAAGAGTCTCCTTGTGTTAAAGTATGCCCACAAGAAGCATTGGAAAAGGATGAAAACGGGATATTACGAAAGTATAATAATCTTTGTATTAACTGTAAATCCTGTATGATTGCCTGCCCTTTTGGGACAATTCCTGGATTTATTTTTGATTATATTGCATCTGCTTGTGATTATTGTGGCATAAATAATGGAACTAAATTACCCAAATGTGCTGAAACCTGTCCTGAAAATGCTATAAATATTACAGAGGAAGAACCATCTGATGAGAAGCATATATATCTTATATCAGAAAATTTGCTTGTTAAAGATTATAAATGGGAAGAATTTATAAAATAAATCCAAAAAATTTAAGGAGTCAATTTTTTAAATGAAAATATTATTTCAATTTTTAATATTTCCAGGGTTTTTATTCCTTTCAATTACAGGTGGGATTTTATCATGGTTTGATAGAAAAATTACTGCGAGAGTCCAATTTAGAAAAGGTCCACCATTATTACAACCATTTTATGATTTTATAAAATTGCTTGCAAAAGAAACAACTATTCCGGAGAATAGCTCGCCTGTTATATTCCTTTTAGCACCTGTTATTTCGTTAACAGCAATTATTATCGCAGGAATTTTGATTCTTTTACCTGCTTTTAATATTTCCTCTGGATTTAAGGGTGATTTAATTGTTATCCTTTATCTTTTGAATCTTCCTGCCATTTCTCTTATTTTTGGTGCGATTGCTTCTGGTAATCCTACTGCATCTGTGGGTGCATCCAGAGAAATAAAACTCTTGATAAGTTATGAACTTCCTTTTCTACTCACAATTCTTGCATTTGTTATAAAATCTGATATGAGTATAAAACTTGAAGATATAATTTATGAACAGCATCTATTTGGAGCATTTATTGGTTCAATTTCTGGTATCCTTGCATTTATTGTGTCAATGATGTGCGTTCAGGCAAAACTTTCACTTGTCCCATTTGATTTACCTGAGGCAGAAACAGAACTTTTTGCTGGTGCATATACTGAATATTCTGGCACTGCTCTTGGGTTAATTAAATTAACAAGATATATAATGCTTTTTGTCTTACCTACTTTTATTGCTACAATATTTTTGGGTGGTTTTAATTTTGAAGCTTGGAACATTGTGTTGAGTGTCTTTAAAATTCTTGTGTTAGTATTTCTTATTACTTTAATAAGAAATACTAATCCACGAGTTAAAATAAAGTCTGCTATGAAATTTTTTCTTGTATGGATGAATCTTTTAGCTATTGCATCTATAATTTTGGCAGTTATAGGTTATTGATTTATGGGAGTTAAAACATACTGTTTTAAAAAATCATTATGGATTTTTCATATTGGAACAGGTTCCTGCAATAATTGCGATATAGAGGTATTAGATTGTCTTACGCCACGATACGACATTGAAAGGTTTGGTATGTTACTTGCTGGAAGTATAAGGCATGCTGATGTTCTTGTTGTAACAGGCGAAGTAAATAAGAAATCAAAAAAGCGGTTAATAGAGCTTTATCATCAGGCACCCAAACCTTGTATTGTAATTGCGTGCGGAACCTGTGCTTGTTCAGGTGGAATTTTTAAAACAGGATATAATTTTGCTGGTCCTCTTGATAAGGTTATACCTGTAGATATTTATATCCCTGGTTGTCCACCAAAACCTGAAGCAATAATCGCTGGTATTGTTAAATTCTTAAAGAAAAATGAAAAGAATAATTGAAAAATTAAAAGAAGAATTTAAAAATGAGATACTTGATATACTACAGCCAAATGAGAAACGAGTGTATGTAAAAATAAATAAAGAGGCTTTAATAAAAATTGCTGAATTTTTATATAAACAATTAAAATTAAGATTTATAATTGCTTCAGGGATGGATTCAAAAGAGGGATTTGAAATTGTTTATCATTTTAGTAATGATAAAACAGGTGCTATTATTAATTTAAAAGTTTTGTTGCCGCATAACAGACCTGAAGTGGATTCACTGGTGAATGTAACAAAAGGTGCTGAATGGATTGAGCGAGAAATTCACGATCTATTAGGAATTAAGTTCAGGAATCATCCCAATCTTGTGCGGTTTATTTTACCTGAAGATTGGCCTGAAAATGTATATCCATTAAGAAGGAAATATTGATGGCTAAAAAGAGAACTGTAATTCCAATTGGACCTTATCATCCACTACAGGATGAACCTGAATTTTTTAAACTTTACTGCGATGGTGAAATTGTAAAGGAAGTTGTTTGGGAAGCAGGATATAACCATCGGGGAATTGAAAAAATAAGTGAAGGGAAAAGCTATGACCAGATATTTTTTCTTGTTGAGAGAGTTTGTGGTATATGTTCAACATCGCATCCCTTTGCATTTGCAAATGCAATAGAAGAGATAGCAGGTGTAGATATTCCTATACGAGCAAAATATATAAGAACTATAATTGGAGAACTTGAACGAATACATAGTCATCTTTTATGGTTTGGTCTTGCAGGACATTTTTTAGGTTATAATACTGTATTTATGTGGGCATGGAAATATAGGGAGCCTATTTTGGATATTATGGAAATAATTACAGGTAATCGTCAAAATTATGCGATGTTTAAAATTGGTGGAGTGAGAAGAGATATTAATAATAACGACATTCCCTTAATAAAGAAAACCTTGGATAATATAAAGCCGAAATTGGAACTATTTATTGGGGCTGTAATGGATGACCCTGTTATTCATTCAAGAACAAAAGGAGTAGGGATTTTAACAAAAGAGGATATAATTGAATATAATGCAACTGGACCAACTGCAAGAGCATCAGGTGTAGCAATTGATGTGAGAAAAGATGACCCTTATGCAGCTTATCCATTAGTAAATTGGAAGGTCATAACAGCAGAAGAGGGTGATGTTTTTGCAAAAGTAAAGGTCCGATTATTGGAGATGTGTGAATCTATATCAATTATTGAGCAATGCCTCAAAGGATTGGAAAAAGAAAAGAATTCTCCTATAGAAATAAAAGTAAAAGAGATTCCAGCTGGTGAAGGGACAGGACGTGCAGAAGCACCACGTGGCGAAGTTTTTCACTATGTAAAATCTGATGGCACTAATAGCCCTGTAAGACATAAAATAAGAGCACCAAGTTTTGTAAATGTCCCTACTTTCAGAAAGTCCTGTATTAATCAAACAATTTCTGATGTTACAATCATTCTCGCAGCAGTTGACCCATGTTACTCCTGTACTGAAAGGTTAATAACAGTCTATGATTGGGAATCAAAAAGAAGAAAATTTACTTTCCAGGATTTAATAAAATTTTCACAAGAAAAAACAGAGAGATTATTAAAATTTAGAAGTTAGATAAATATGGAGTGGAGTATATATATAATCTTGTTGCCAGCAATAACCGGATGTTTACTTTTGGTTATACCTGAAAAATGGAAACTTTTTAAGGGTATTGTGACTTTTATAGTTACTTCAGTTTTGTTTTATTGCGCATTTCAGATTTTTAAAATTCAGACAGATAGATTTATTTTTATTCCATTTAAGTTAAAAACCTTAGCCAGATTTTCTGTGTTCAGAATTGATAATTTAAGTAAGATGATTATTTTATTTATCGGATTTTTGGGGACAATAGTTTCATTTTATTCATTAAAATTCATTGAAAACAGGAATATATACAAGGGATATTATACAAAATTTTTATTAACACTTTCTGCTTCTTTTGGAACAGTGTTAACAGACAATTTAATTACATTTACAATATTTTGGGGATTTTTAGGTTTAACATTATATAGATTTTTGAGGGGCAATGATATGAGAAGTGCCGAGGCAGCAAAGAAAAGTTTTATTATAATTGGAGCCTCTGATAGTATTTTGATTATGGGTATAGGATTTTTATGGTTAAAAGCAGGAAGCTATTTTATGTCTGATATGAGTATAGAGTTAAATGATGGGGTTGCAATAGCTGGATTTTTATCACTTTTGATAGCGAGTTTGGCAAAGGCAGGTGCTTTTCCTGTTCATACTTGGCTGCCAAATTATACAGAATCAGCGCCAGCCTCTGTTTCTGCATTTTTACCTGCCGCACTTGATAAACTTCTGGGAATTTATTTCCTTGCAAGAATCTGTATGGATATTTTTATTATTACTATGTGGGCGAAACTTTTATTACTCGTAATTGGTTCTATCACTATTATTATAGCTGTTATGATGGCTTTGGTTCAGCATAATTACAAAAAACTTCTGGGCTATCACGCTGTCTCACAGGTAGGATATATGGTAACAGGTATTGGGCTCGGAGTTCCCTTAGGAATTGCAGGTGGATTATTTCATATGCTTAACAATGTATTATACAAAAGTGGCCTTTTCCTTACATCGGGGGCAGTAGAAAAACAGACATGTGAAGAAGATTTGGATAATCTCGGTGGTTTAGCAGTCTATATGCCACTTACTTTTATTTCAGCACTAATTTTTGCATTATCTATTTCTGGTGTTCCACCGTTTAATGGATTTGTATCAAAATGGATAATTTATCAAGGGATTATAGAGTTTGGAAAAGGAAATTCGCTGGCTTCTCATCTGTGGATTGTTTGGCTTTCAGCTGCTGTAATTGGTTCTGCTTTGACTCTGGCAAGTTTTATTAAACTAATCAGTGGAATCTATCTCGGAAGAAAAAAAGTGAAATTTAAAGATGTAAAAGAGGTGAGCTTTATAATGTGGGGACCATCACTTATAATAGCACTTCTCTGTATCGGATTTGGAATATTTGGCACATATATAGTATTGCCTAAATTAATACAACCTGTTTTAGGCGAGTTTGGGTATATCGGATTATGGAACTCTCAATTAGTTGGTGGATTGATTGTTGCTGGTTTAATTCTTGGTATAATAATTTATTTAATTGGAAATATTAAAAATATAAAAGTAAAGAGACAATTTGTTGGTGGTGAAATTATATCTGAAGAAATGCAATATCCTTCTGTTGAGTTCTATAAAACAATTACCGAGTTTAAATTATTGAATTGGATTTATAAGAAAGCAATTGAGAAGTATTTTGATATTTATGATTGGGGGAAAAAGATTGTATTGTGGTGTAGTAAGATACTCAGTTATGCCCATACAGGAGTCCTGACGCTGTATACTATATGGATTATTATAGGACTTATAATACTATTCTTAATATTAGTATAAAAATATGTAAATAATTTCCAAAACTCAAATAACAAAATAATATTAGAAATTTAAAATTTATGGAAATTTTATTAATAGTAATTTTAATTCTAATGATTGCGGGAGCGATTTATGCACTTGAAGCAAGAGACCTGCTTTCAGCTATTGTTTCCTATGGTATTGTTGGATTTGGACTTGTAATATGTTTTTTGTTGCTTCGTGCACCTGATTTAGCAATTGTTCAAATTGTAGTGGAGACCATTACTCTTATTATAATGATTGCTGTAATTTTTAATACAACACGCGATGAGATAAAAGAAAGAATAAAGAAAAGCGCAATTATATATTATATTTTAGGTTTAATTTTTACTGTAGGGTTTATTTATTTCTTTGCAATTTCAATTAAAGGTTTACCTGAATTTGGAAAACATTTTACAAGAATGGCAACAGAATATATTAAAAGTGGCGTAAGTAGGACAGGAAGTATTAATCTTGTAACAGGTGTTGTGCTGGATTTTAGAGGCTATGATACATTAGGTGAGATTACAATTTTATTTACAGCTGTTATTGGTGTTTTAACTGTATTAAGATTAAAAGGCAGGAAAAAAGAATGAAAGAGTGGGAAATGAAAGTTGTTGGTAAACGTAAGTGGCGAGATAGTGATTATGAAGAATCAGCAAGAGTATTGTTGAAGACAATTAGAGATTTAAGAGGTGGAGAAGGGATTTGTCCTAAAGGTGTATATAGATTTAAAACTTTTAAAGAAGCAAATGAATGGATAATATAAATATTATCAAAGAGTATTCACGCGAGCCAACAATAGAAGATTTAGTAGAACTTTGCAGAAATTTTAATAAACATAAAGTAAAATATGTAGTAATAGGTGGATTCGCAGTAATCCATTATGGATATGTAAGAGGAACAATGGATATAGATATTTTGGTAGATGCCTCAGTTGAAAATATTAAAAAAATAAAGAAAGCATTATTATATTTGCCTGATAAAGCTGTAAAAGAAATGAGAGATGATGATTTAGATGTTTATAATGTGGTTAGAGTTGCAGATGAAATTATAGTTGATCTTCTAAAACAGGTTGGCACAATTGATTATAAAGAAGCAAGTAAACATATTGAATATAAAGAAGTTGATGGAGTAAAAATACCATATATAGGATTAGAATTGCTTCTTAAAACAAAGATGACATATCGTGCAAAAGATAAGGATGATAGATTACATTTAGAACATATATTAAAGGAACGAAAGAAACAGCGATGAAAGGGATGACACCAATAGTTAAGAAAGTGACTCAGATTGTAGTTGGACTTATATTTCTTTACGGCATATATATTATATTACATGGCCATTTAACTCCTGGAGGTGGATTTGCTGGTGGCACAATTATTACTGGTGCATTTGTGTTGCTTGTGCTTGCCTATGGCACAGATGTTTTGGGACTTAAGTCAAAAGAAGCACGGTCAAGTTTATTTGAAGCATTGGGAATATTACTCTTTATTCTAACAGCAATCGGTGCAATTTTGTTATGTCCATTACTTAAAATTTCACCAGTTCTCTTTAAAAATTTCCTTGCAAAAGGAATTCCAGGAGAAATTATAAGTGCAGGTATTATTCCTTTTCTTAACATTTTTGTTGGTATAGAAGTTGCTGGAGCTTTATTTACAATTTTTTTAGCATTTGTAATTAAATCAGAAGAGGAAAAGTCATAATGACAGTTTTTATTCTATGTATAATTTTTTTCTTAGTCGGGCTTTATGGTATTATTGCTAAGCGGAACCTTATAAAAATTATAATTGGACTTGCAATAATAGAATATAGTGTAAATCTATTTCTGATTTTAGTGGGATACATTGATGCTGGTAAAGCACCGATTGTGAGTAAAGGATTTGAGAATGCAAAATTTGTTGACCCTTTGCCTCAGGCAATGGTGTTAACTGCAATTGTTATTGGGGTTGCAACAACTGCATTACTTCTATCTATTGCCGTAATGATATACAAAAAATATGGAACTTTTAATGTAAGAAAAATTCAGGAACTTAAAGGGTAATTTTAAAAAATATGGATTATATTCCATTATATGTAGTATTGCCATTGATTGCTGGGGTAATTATACTGATTTTTGGTAGAAAACTTAAATTTATTGGCTCGCTTTTACTTAATCTTGTGCTTGCATATCTTACATATATAACGATTTATCTGATTTTAAAAGAGAAATCTGTGCTTGTGTATAAAGTTGGTGGTTGGGGCATTGTTAATGGTATTCCTATAGGTATTTTTCTCGTAGTAGATTCGTTGAGTAAGGTGCTGCTTTTGATAATAAATTTTGTTGGGCTCTGCTCTGCATTGTATTCTATTTCATACATAAAGAAATTCACAGGTGAAGAGAAATATTTCGCATTATTCAGTTTAATGATAGCTGGGATGAATGGAGTTGTTATAAGCGGTGATTTGTTTAATATATTTGTGTTTTTAGAGATTGCTGCTATTGCTTCTTATGCACTTGTTGCATTTGGGATAAGGAAAGAAGAACTTGAGGCTTCATTTAAATATCAGGTGCTTGGTGGTATATCTTCAATGATGATTCTACTTGGAGTTAGTATGATTTACTGGAAATTTGGAACAGTGAATATTGCTGATATTGGACGTTTGATTAGGACTGGAAATACCGGCAAAGTTGTATATTTTGTGCAGGCATTGTTTTTAATGGGATTTGGCCTTAAAGCAGCACTTGTGCCATTTCATTCTTGGCTTCCAGATGCTCATTCTTCTGCTCCATCACCAATTTCTGCTATGTTGTCAGGTGTATTGATAAAAGCAATAGGTGTTTATGTTATTATGAGACTATTTTTCAATATGTTTCTTATTAATTATAAAACCTCTTTAATAATAACTATTATTGGGGCTTTATCAATGATAATAGGAGTTATTCTAGCTATTGGGCAGTGGGATATAAAACGATTATTGGCTTATCATTCTATTAGTCAAATGGGGTATGTTGTAACTGGAATTGGTGTGGGTTTAATTTTAATTTCTAAAAATAAAGATATAATATTTGCATCTTTTTCTATATTAGGTGCTTTGTTTCATTTGTTTAATCATGCTTTGTTCAAGGGATTATTGTTTTTAACAGCTGGTTCAGTTGAATATCGGACAGAACTTCGTGATATGAGAAAAATAGGTGGTTTGAGCGAAAAGATGCCAATTACATCGGGCACTTCATTAGTAGCGTCTATGTCTATTGCAGGAATTCCACCTTTTAATGGTTTCTTTAGTAAATTAATAATTATTATTGCTCTTATAAAAACAAAATATTACTTGCTTGCTTTATCTGCTGTAGGAGTTAGTATAATTACACTTTCTTCTTTTTTAAAATTACAGAGATATACATTCTTTGAAAGATTGAAATCAAGCTGGGAGAATGTTCAAGAATCACCGTTCTGGATGTGTGTTCCAATGATTCTACTGGCATTACTTTGCCTCGGTACATCAGCTCTTATTATTCCGGGGATTCGCGAGAAATTTCTATCACCTGCTGTTAATGCGTTAGTTGAAATATGGAAATATTCAATTAATGTGTTGGAGCAATAAATTATGCAGTATGTGTTATTATTTTTAATATGTTTAATAATTTGGTTTGGACTTACATTTAAATTTACACTTGCTTATCTGATTATAGGGATAATAATTTCACTTCTCACTACAATAGTTTTTGGTAAACACTTTCTCAAAGACTGGAAGAAGTTTTTTAATCCTTTAAGATATTTTTGGATTTTAATTTATATTCCTGTATTTTTATGGGAATGTATAAAAGCAAATTTTGATGTTGCGTATAGAGTGCTTCATCCAGGTTTACCAATAAAACCAGGGATTGTGAAAGTTAAAACAAATCTGAAAACAGATATTGCAAAAGTTTTTCTTGCAAATTCTATTACAATGACGCCTGGGACATTAGCAGTTGACCTAATTGATGATACATTATATATTCATTGGGTAAATGTTACAAGCAAAAATCCAGAAGTTTATACCAAAAAAATTGTAGGTAGATTTGAAAAATTTTTAAGAAGGATATTTGAATAATGGAGTTAATTGATATATTTCTATACATAATTACAGGATTAAGTTTCTTTTGCTTGTTTAGAATTGTGCGTGGTCCAACTATTGCAGATAGAATGGTGGCAATTGATATTTTTGGTATTCTGGTTGTGGGTATTTGTGCTGTATTTACAATTAAAACAGGACGAGGTTTTATAATAGATATTGGACTTGCATGGATGATTTTAAGCTTTATTGGTACATTAGCTTTGGCAAAATATTTGACAGGAGTAAAATTAGATGAGTGAAATAGTAACAATTCTTATTGGGATAGGAATTTTATTTGATTTTTTCGGTTGTATAGGTTTAATAAGGATGCCTGATGTTTATAATAGACTTCAGGCAGCAACAAAATGTGTAACACTTGGAACATGGAGTATCCTTTTAGGATTATTTTTGCATTTTAAATTCTCTGCTACAGGAATAAAAGCTTTAATAGCAATACCATTATTATTTATGGTTTCTACAGCAGCAGCTCATTCATTAGCAAGAGGTGCATATCTTTATGGCATAAAATTGTGGGAAAAGAGTGTTATTGATGATTATAAAAAAAATTCTAAATCCTAAACAATAATATTATTTAATAAGTTTTTATTTGGCATTTTGATATTGTTTAAAATTTAGTATTTATATTATGAAGTATCCCAAATTAAGAGAGATTAAAGAAGCACTTATATCTTTATTTTCAAGACCTTATACCACGAAATTTCCATTTAAGCCGCATAGACCATTTGAAAGATTTCGCGGCAAGCCAGTTGTAAATGACGAATATTGTGTAGGATGTGAAGCTTGTGCAAGTGTATGCCCAACAGGTGCAATTCAAATAGAAGATAATGTTGAAAAAAAATTAAGAGTTATTGTTCGCGATTTTTCACTTTGTATATTCTGTGGACAATGCGAATTATACTGCATTACAGGAAAAGGAGTTAAACTTTCTAATGAGGTATATGACTTATCTGTTTTTGATAAAGAAGAGCTAATAGAAAAGCAAGAAAAAGAATTACTTGTATGTGAATATTGTGGTGCTATATTAGGTGCTAAGAAGCATCTTGAATATATTTATGAAAAACTTGGTCCTTATGCTTTTTCACAGCAACTTACAATTGCTCAGTTGAATGAAAAGTTGAGACTTCTTGATAAAGAGATTTTTTCAATTCCTGTAAAAGATGAACTAAAACGAAAAGATTTTTTTACGGTATTATGTCCAAATTGTAAACGCCAAGTGCTTTTAAAATCTTTAATCAAGGAAAATAATAAATTATAAAGATTAAAATAATAGAGTTAATTATGAATAAAAGCTACTAAAAACACAGAAATTAAAGAAATAAAATAAATAAAGATAATTTTTTGAGCTGCTAATAAATATATTGCCTCTTTGTAGCAAAATTTAATAATGAAGAAATATGAAATAATAGTAGAAGAGTCAATAAAAGAAACAATTAATAAATTAAAAAGATTAGAAAATAAAAAAATTTTGTTTTTTTGTATTGGTAATATATTAAAAGGAGATGATGGGGTAGGTGAATATATATATAAAAGGCTTCATAATAAAAGGGGGAATATTCAAAAAATTAGTGGTGGAAATGCTCCACTTAATTATATTGGGAAAATACAGCAATTTTCCCCTGAGATAGTAATAATAATAGATTGCATTGATAGCAAAAATCTCCCAGGCTATGTAATATTCACTTCCCTGAATTCAATCTATTCTTTACCAGTTGATACACATTCAGGATTATTAAAAGAATTCATAAATACCTTAACTTTTGATAATGAATGGTATATACTTGGGATCCAACCTCAGAGTTTACATGGTGTTGAAAAGATTTCACATATAGTAAGAAACACAGCAGATAAAATAATAGAATTTATAAATAAAGAGCTTTAGAAATGGGAATAAGTTATATAAAAGCAAAAGTAAAAGGAAAAAAGAAAACAGGTATAGATGTAAAATTTTTAATAGATAGTGGTGCTACATATACTTTGTTACCAGAAAAAGTTTGGAAAAATTTAGGTCTCAAGCCTAAGAGAGAGGTAAAGATAATTTTGGCTGATGGCACAGAGATAACGCGTAAAGTTTCTGAATGTTATATTGAGTTACCTCAGGGTGATGGGCATACACCTGTAATTTTAGGAGAAAAGGATGATGAGGCTGTTCTTGGCGTTGTAACACTGGAGATTTTAGGATTAGTATTTAATCCACTGAAAAGGACACTTGAACCAATGAGAATGTTGCTTGTGTAGTAATAATACCAAATCTGGATACCTGTTGATGATTTTAGAGGGAAACTAATACATAGTGAAGAGATTCTGAAGACAGCCAACTAAGTTGCTAAAGGAATTGTGATTGTAAAAGTGCTTCCCTTACCTATTTTACTTTTTACATTTATATCCCCGCCTAATTTATTTGTTACTTGATGAGCAATATAAAGTCCCAATCCTGTGCCTTCAATACCCTTTCCCTTTACTTCAGCTGAACGATAAAATTCTTTAAAAATTTTCTTCATATCTTCTTCTTTTATACCTACCCCTGTATCTGAAACTTCAACTTTTATTTTGTTCCCTTCTTTTTTTGTTGTTATTGTTATCTTTCCATTGTCTGTATATTTTATTGCATTATGGATAATATTCGTTATGCATAGACTTAGCTGCTCTTCATTTATGAATATCTTTTCTATAGAATTATCAGGTTTAAAAATAACCTGATTATGCTTCTTTTTAATAAAATCATTTAGAGATGATACAGTGTTCTGGATTAATTTATTCAAATCAATATATTTTTTTTCTGCATCAGGATTATAATCAGGATCTTTTATATTTGCCAATGTAAGTAAATCAATAATCATCTCGTGCATAAATTTTAATTTTTTCAATATTGCCACAAGCATCTCTTTTTTTTCTTTATCTTTTATGCGATTGTATCTATTCAAGAGAATATCAATTATAGATAATGAGCCAGCAAGTGGTGATTTTAATTGATGTTCCACTTGCAACATAAATGAGCTTTTTAAAGTGTCAAGTTTTTTTAATTTCTTTGCTTTTTCTTCTAATTCTTTTTTCTGCCTTTTTGTAATTGATTGAAGATAAATAATTCGTGATTCTTTTGTTCGTAGTTTATCCATAATAGAGATTGTTGATAATGCACTGATTATCATTATAATTGAAAAGGATATACTATGAATTGTGATAAAAGATTTATTTAAAAAAGATTCAGATGCGGTGTCAGGCAATATATGAAAAAATGGGACAAACTGATAAAAAGTGAGCCATACCATAAGATTATACACCAATATTGTATAAAAAGTAATGAAAATACAATTCTGAGGTGGTAGCAATATACCTGCAAATATTATAAAAAAGATACATAAGAAAGAGAGCTCATTTTCTACACCACCAGTAAAGTATGTAAGGACAAGAATAGATGTAACATCTAAAAAAAGCTGGAGATTAATAAGACGGAACAAAATTTTTTTGCTGATATTATCAATAAAAAAAGAAAACACAAAGTTGTAAAAAAATATCACTATAGGGATTAATATCGCTGGAAAGATTTTTATATTAATATTTAGAATATTATTTGAAATAAGAATTAATACAAATATAATTATAGATGTAAACCATCTAATAGTAAAAAGCCAAGTTAGTCTTTTATTGAGCTCTTCTAACTCTAACTGTGATATTTGTCCCATATTATTTGTCTAACGCAAAAATAAAAATATAAAATAGCCAACAAGAAGTCAACCAAAGTTTAATATTATATATAAAGAAATAAAAATTTTTAAAAATATGTGTGGAGAAGTATGATTACAAATAAACAGAAGATGATATTAAAAAAATAGCAAGAAAGTTCTGTTACAATTTATAGTGTAAAAATTTCAAAAAAGGTGAAAAATTAAAATTTTCTTACATAAATATTGCTTTGTGTAAGTTTAAAAATTCAAAGCATATTCCTGAATAACTGAAAATCGTCTTTGAGTTTCCTGTAATTCTTTTATCCCAAGCCTCACATTTTATAATTTATTCATATTTCTTTCAAAATTATCTGTTGCTTTCGTTGCTTTATCCCTCAAAATTTAATTAATCCTACAAATAAAAGCAGTGCAGATATTTAGGAAATTAGTAATTGAAAAACGAATACATACATAAAGATGAAATTTATTTTTCAGATGTTTGAGTTGACATTTGGAGAATAAAATATTAAAATTAAGGAAGAGATTTTAAATAATTTTTGAGGAGTTATTCTTACATAATCTTTCGGGTGGGTAAGTGTTAGAATTATCTATGAAAAAGTTACAGATACTAATTCTTGATTTTGGCGGGCAATACACACAACTTATTGCAAGGAGAATAAGAGAATGTGGAGTGTATTGTGAAATTTTTCCGTATAACTTAAATGTAGAGGAGATAAAGAAAATTGGACCCAATGGAATAGTCTTGTCAGGGGGACCTGCGAGTGTTTATGAAAAAAATGCACCTGTAATTAAAAAAGAAATTTTAAAATTAAATATTCCTGTTTTAGGAATATGCTATGGGATGCAGCTTATAGTAAAAATTATGGGCGGCAATGTTTTAAAAGCAAGAGCAAGAGAATATGGGCTTAAAAATTTAAAAATTTTAAGAAAAAGTAAACTTCTCGGCGGAATAAAAAATAATTCAAGCGTATGGATGAGTCATCAAGACAGAGTAGAATCTGTGCCTCAAAATTTTGTTATAACTGCTAAAACAGAAAATTCACCTGCTGCTGTAATAGAAAGTAAATATATATATGGAGTTCAATTCCATCCTGAAGTTACGCATACAGAAGAAGGGACACAAATATTCAAAAATTTTCTTTACAACATTGCGAAATGTAGAAGAGATTGGAGCCCTGCCAAAATGATTCATCAAATTATTCAACAGACAAAAGAAAAAGTTAAAAATAAAAAAGTTGTATGTGCGGTAAGTGGTGGAGTTGACTCTACAATTATGGCACTTTTGCTTTACAAGGCTATTGGGAAAAATTTTAAAGGAATATTTATAAATAATGGTCTTTTAAGAAAAAATGAAGAGAAAGAAGTTCTACATAATTTAAGAGATAAATTAAAGATACCTGTTAAATATGTAAATGCTTCAAATTTGTTTTTACAGAGATTAAAAGGGATAACATCGCCAGAAAAGAAACGAAAGATTATAGGTGATACTTTTGTAGAAGTATTTTTTAAGAATTTTCCAGAGATAGAGTTTTTAGCTCAGGGCACACTCTATCCAGATGTAATAGAAAGCACATCAGTGGTAGGTCCATCTGCAAAGATTAAAACACATCATAATAGAGTAAAGAAAATTCTTAGTTTAATGAAGCAGGGTAGAATAATTGAGCCATTCAGATTTTTATTTAAAGATGAGGTAAGAAAAATAGGCAAAAAAATGGGTGTGCCAGATGAAATAATATGGCGAATGCCTTTTCCTGGCCCAGGTCTTGCGGTAAGAATTCTTGGTGAAATTACACCTGTAAGACTTAAAATTTTACGGGAGGCAGATGCTATTGTTAGAGAAGAGATAAAAAAAAATACTGATATAAGAAAAATATGGCAGGCTTTTGCTGTGCTTTTACCTGTAAAATCTGTTGGTATTATGGGTGATATTAGAACATACAGAAATGTTGTTGCCGTAAGAATTGTAGAAAGCACAGATGGAATGACAGCAGACTGGGTAAAATTAAATCCAAACATTTTGCAAAAGATTTCAAATAGAATAATAAATGAAGTTGATGGTATAAATCGGGTAGTTTATGATATAAGTTCTAAACCCCCTTCAACAATAGAATGGGAATAAGATTTTAAAAAAAATGAAAAATGGGGACGGTGCACAACTTTATTAACTTTATTAATAATTTTTCAATAGAAACTATACTTTATTAACA
>CAZSCZ010000026.1:13513-17523 GCA_964605455.1 uncultured Spirochaetia bacterium | reverse complement strand
ATTAACAGTTAAAAATGCTGTTCCTATGGTTATGGGTGCTAATATTGGAACTACTGTAACAAATACTATGATTTCTTTTGCACAGATTACACGAAAAGATGAGTTTATCCGTGGTTTCTCAGCAGCAATTGTTCATGATTTCTTTAACATTATGATGGTAACACTACTCTTACCATTAGAGATATTAACAGGCTTTTTGCATCACTCAGCTACACTTGTCGCCTCGCTTGTAACAGGAGCATCTCGAGTTTCATTTCATTCACCCATAAAATCTATAATCAAACCTGTAAGTAAAATTGTGATAAATTTGATTAATTCTATATTTAAGATGTATCCTATAATATCAGGAATGTTAATCCTTGTAATTTCTTTATTAATGCTTTTTTTAGCGTTATGGCTCCTTGTAAAAACTATGAAATCACTTGTTCTAAGTAAAACAGAAGTTGCCTTTAACAATGTAATTGGAAAAGCTCCAGCAATAGGTATAATTGTTGGCACTATCTTTACAATGATAATCCAAAGTAGTTCAATAACAACATCAATAATGGTGCCAATGGCTGGTGCAGGGCTTGTTACACTTGAAACCGTGTTCCCTATTACACTTGGTGCAAATATTGGGACAACTTTTACTGCACTACTTGCATCCCTTGCCGGTAATAAAGCAGGACTTACAATTGCTTTAGTTCATTTCCTCTTTAACTTTATCGGTGTGGTTATTATAGCACCATTTGAAACACTCAGGAATATTCCTGTAATGCTTGCAAGAAAATTTAGTAAAATAGTTACAAATAATCGGAAATTTGCTCTGTTTTATGTATTAACGGTTTTCTTTTTAATACCAGGGATTATAATATTATTATCAAAAGTTTTGTAAAATTTGTAGAATTAAACACCATAGTCTATTATAAAGGAGGCGACTATTATGAAAGGCATTTTTAAACAATTAATTGCTATATGGAAAGGTAAAACTTTTATTGATTCTGTAATGAATGACTTTAGAAGAATGATGAAAGAGCTATATACTATGTTCGAAATAGTTACAATACTCCTTTTTCAGCATAAATCCATAAAAGGAATTGAAAAGAAAATCTATGAAGAAGATATATTTGTAAATAAGTCAGAAAGAAAAATAAGGAAAAGAATAGTTGAACATTTGGCAGTTCAACCAGGAGTAGATATTGGACCAAGCCTTGTGATGATGAGCATTGTTAAAGATGCTGAACGAATAGGAGACCTGTGTAAAAATTTGTTTGAGATTTATAAAATGTTTAAAAAATTTAATTCCAAGAATAAATATTATAAAGTATTTAAAAAAATGAGAGATCAGATTTCTCAAATGATAAAAATTACTGACTCATCCTTTAGAAAATCACTTGATGATAAGGCAAAATATGTAATGGATGAAGCGTATAAAATAGAAAAAGAATGTGATGCACTTATAGAAGAGTTTGCCAATTCAAAATTAACTGCAAATGAAGCCGTATGTTTAACATTGCTTTCACGTTACTTTAAAAGAATTGCAGCACATTTGAGTAATATAGCTTCTGCTGTAATTTTTCCTGTTCATCGGATTGATTTTGTTACCAAAGATAATAAAAATAAAAAATAGAAAATTAAAGAACTTTGGCTATTATACTTTCCTTATGATAGAGAGGGACGGTGCACAACTTTATTAATTTTATAATTTCTGAACACTGAGAACTGTGCACAAAGTTACGAAGTTAATAAAGTTGTGCACCGTCCCCACAATTTACAATTTAATTTTGTTGACATTTAAATTAAATTGTATAATATTCTGTTTTGTTATGAAAATTCCTATAAAAAAAATAAAGGTCAAATCCAGAATAAGAAAAGATATTGGCAATATAAAAATATTGATGGAAAGTTTAGAAAAAAATGGACTTATAAATCCGATAACTGTGAATCAAAAATATGAATTACTCTCAGGATATAGAAGACTTATTGCAGCCAAAAAATTAGGATGGCGTGAAATTGAAGCAAGAATTATAAATACTGTAGAGGATTTAGATAGATTAAATATTGAACTTGAAGAAAATATTGTAAGAAAAGATTTTATGCCTGAAGAGTTACAATATGGTTTAAATATGCGGTCTGAACTTATAAAATTAAAAAATATGAGCCCTTTCAAAAGATTTTTCTATAAACTTTTAAAAAAATTTCTTGAATTTATTAATAAAATATTTAGATTTGAGGTATAGATATGAAAAACAAAGAACCTAACATATTAAAATTAAGCATTGTTCTTTTTATTATAGCTGGCTTTTCTGCATTTTTACTTTCATTAGTTTATAGTGTAACGCAGCCACGAATTATTAAGAACGAAATAAAAAAAGAACAGGAAAATATTAAAATAATTATGCCTAATGTAAAAAGCTTTGAAAAAAAGGATAATTATTATATTATTTATTCTGATACCGAAAAGAAAAATGTTATTGGATATATATTTAAGACATCTGCTAAAGGATATGGTGGAGATGTTGTCTGCAATATAGGAATCAATATTAATGGAGAAGTTACAGGAGTAGTTGTTGTTTCACATTCTGAAACCCCTGGGCTGGGCTCGAAAATAGAAGAAGTAAAAAAAGGAGAGAAAGAACCTTATTACTTGAGACAATTTAAAGGTAAAACTAAAGATAAAATTAATTTTGAAAATATTGAAGCAATTACAGGTGCTACAATATCATCAAGGGCAGTCCTAAATTGTGTAAAAGAAGCATTTAAAATTTTTGTTGCTATTAAAAAATAATTTATTATATTTATAGCTAACAATATATAGGGCTGATTTATCAAGCCCTTTTTAATTGTGCTGTAATATTTAGGGCGGTTAGCTCAGTTGGGAGAGCACTTGCCTTACAAGCAAGGGGTCAGAGGTTCAAATCCTCTACCGCCCACATTTAATGCTTTAAATCTCTATTAACTATATTAACTATATATTTGTGTCAGAAAATTGAAATTAATCTCTAATTTCTTAATAATGATAATATTTATCTCTACAATAATTAATATGGTGAAAAATAAAATACTGCCTTATATTTCGTTTAAAACTATTTTTTAAAAAAGCATCTTAAAATAAATGAGATCAGAATACTTAAAAGAATTGAAGTTGTAATAGGAAAATAAAATACAAAATTTTCTTTTTTTATATAAATGTCTCCGGGTAATCTGCCTATAAATTTAACAGATGGCAAAAACCTCAAAATTAATCCTACTATTATAAGTAAAATCCCTATTGTAATTATAAATTTACTTATACTTTCCATCATTTTTCTAAATAATATAATATCCAAATAAAAAATTGTCAACTTAAAAGAGTGGGGACGGTGCACAACTTTATTAACTCAATTCACAACAATCTTTATCAAATATTTGACATTGAAAATTAATACTATAAATTTTTATTTATAATGAATAGCAAAGAATATATAGAAAAAGTTAAAAATTTTATACTTTTACCTAATTTATATATTCAACAGCAAGCAGTGAATTTTTTTGCCAAAAATTATACTGATGAGCTCTCTATCCCTGATTTAATACTTAAATCTGTTTCTTTTTATCTTGGAAATAATTTTAGATTATTATATCATTTACCTGAATTTAAATTAAATAAGTCACATATTAATTCTTTAAAAACAATTATTCGGGAAGAGTTATTCCCTGAAGATTTGCTCATTAATCTTTGCAATTCTTTTATCAATAGTGATACTGACATAGAAATTCTTGAAAGTTTACTCAATAATGATGTTTTTATGGATTCTGCAATAAATTCTCATCTTAGAGCTGCAATTGCTACCAGAAAAATTTTGTTTAAGAAAAAGCCCGAACACTTATTTAGGATGTTAGAAGAATTCAGTGAAAAGAATAAAGGCAAACAAAAAGAAACTATTCAATAACAAATTGATTATGAGAGTGCAAGAAAGTACTGTTCTTGATGAAAGATTAGCAACAATTAATGAAAGTAATAAAGGAATAGCTTATACAAATGATATTAT
>CAZSCZ010000026.1:0-13503 GCA_964605455.1 uncultured Spirochaetia bacterium | reverse complement strand
TTGATTACAATTATGGTATTTATATATGTTATGCACTTAAGCAATATGATATAGAAAAAGAGCTGTTAGAATATTTTAAAAAAGAATTTCCTAATTTTGATAATAGTTTATTAGATACATATATGATGTATCTTGCTAGTGTAACAAAATTAAGTAAAGTAGCTAATATAATACTTGATTCAATAGATGAGAAAGCGGATTTCTATAACGAAAGAGTTGTTGAGGCAGTTGGTAAAATAAAAGAACCAAAAATTTTAAAACAGATAAAAAAACAATTTTTCGTTCGTGGCAACACATTCAGGATATATACCACTTCTATATTTAGCTATTTCCCCACAGAAGAATCTGAAAATATCTTGATAGATTTAATAAACAAATCAGAAGAAAAAGATATAAAAACATTACTTGCAATTCCTCTATGCGAAATTTTCTCCCAGAAAGGAATTCCTGTAATTAAAGAGATGGTAGAAAAAAATGAATATGATAGCATGGTCACAGACCTGCGCAAAGAGTTATTAGGAACTCTTCTTCTATATGAAGATAATGATTTCCACAGATATTATGATGCCTGTAAAAAAATAGAATATATATCTAATGATACATTCCAGTTATTTGTGCCGGGAGCCAGTAAAAAGATTGGTAGAAATAGTCCTTGTCCCTGTGGTAGTGGAAAAAAATATAAGCATTGTTGTCTTCCTAAAGGAAGCTTTATCTTTTTATCTCAAACATTCCAGCATACTCATATATTAGATAAATTAATTGATATTGCACAGGGGTATGGAGAGCTAATTCTGGAAGTGCTTTTTTATACTTTTCTAAAGTTCAGAAAGATTAAATTTCTGGATGAAATATACAGAAAAGCGGATATGCTCCAATTTATAGATGACTACTTTAATAAATTCTCCCAAGATTTTTTATTTATTATTGAACATTTAATTTTTGATTATCCTGCACTCGGTGAATATACCACTCTATACGAATATTTTTTAAAAATAAATAAATCAAAATTTGGAAAAGATGTATTCCAGTGTTTAAAAAAGTGGGCTGATTCATACTTTTGGCTTTATGAAATAGTAGAGATTAATAAATCAGAAAATAAAATTAAAGTTAAAGAATGGATTACAGATAATGAATATATCATTAACAATACAACCGTAATAAATTCCTGTGTTAAATGGGATTTTATATTTGCAAGGTTACTAAAGATAAACAAGCAGGAATATGCTTTCAGTAGTAATTATATTATATTACCACCCAGTTATATGACAGCATTAAGGGAGACACTCAAACCTATATTTAATCTTATTTTAAATGAGCCAATAGAAAGAAATCCTGAAATTTTAAAAAAAGATTTGAAATTATTAAAAAATTTAGGTATTATTATATATCATTGTATAGATAGTATGGAGAAAAAAGTCACAGAAGAGATGGAATCCTTTCATCCTGAAAAAATTATTACACGGACTAATGAAGAGTTTATTATTTCTACAACAGAATATAAAGTGAAAAATTATGAAAAAGTAAAACAGTTTCTTGATACAAACTTTCCGAGCGAACAGAATAGGAAAGAAATATTCTATTCCTGGAATGCAAACAACCCTAATCTTAAATATCCAAATCTTAATAATTTTAAACCAATAAAGGATGAAATTCTTAATTTAGGTAAAATTTTTCTTTCAAATAATAGACTTACACTTGAAACACGGTCAAAGGAACGGTTATCTGTGCTCAAATCTTTTGTTGAAAAAAATCTTGATGCAAATGATATTCAATTTATAGATGAATCCTTTATCAGCTGGCGTGATATATTAAAAGAAGCAATGGATGCAGAGGCATCTGCAATCCCTAAGGACCAAGAGGAAATCTCAGATATAGAAACACCTGAAAAAACAAAAATTATTAAAGAATGGAAATTCCGTTATTATGAAAATTTATTAAATGAGAGAATTCCAGCACTTGGAAATAAAACTCCATATGAATGTGTTAAAACAGAAGATGGTAAAAGAAAAGTGATAGAATGGTTAAAAGAGTTTGAAAACAAAGAAATGCGATTTGCAGATAATGATACAAGAATAGATTTTAGTTTTCTATATAAAAAATTAGGTATAAAATTATGAATATAAATTATAATTATGAAGAAATAGCTTTTATAATGGAAATGCAGGATAAAATGGACTCTTGTTATCTTGATATTCAAACAGGTGAAATTATTTCTATCCCTGAAGATATAATATGGAAGCTTGAAGATGAAAATGCAGAAGAACTATTGAATGATGAAATGCTCCCTGATTGGGAAAAAAAACTTATTCCAAAAGCAGAAGAAATACTTTATGGAGATTCTGACAGATATTATGAGATACCAACAATTCCCTCTTATGAATTGTATAATCTACGAGTGGAATTTGCAACAAATATTAGAAATGATGAAATTAGAGAGAAATTATTATATGCTTTACAAGGGAAAGGTGCTTTCAGACGCTTTAAAGATGTAATTAGAGAATATCCACAAATTGAAAAAGAATGGTATGAATTTGAACATAACTATCTTATCTCACAGGCAAAAGAATGGGTAGAAAGTATAACGAAAAATATATAATCTTTTAAAGATTATCTAAATAGTCAAAACAGATAACAAGTAAGTCCTCCTTAAAAGCATTATTCGTTCTTCTTTTGTTAAACCAGGTTCGTCAAATATTATATCATCAAGTGTTTTATGTATAGACACTCTTATTTTTAAATTGACATTTTAAAATAGTGTAGTATTTTTTTAATATACAATGAAAGAATTCTTATATACTTTAAAAAATGGAATTAAAGATTGTTTAAGTCTTGTAATTATATTTTTACTTGTTTTTTTTATTTTTGTAGCTGCATATTTTATTTTATACAAATTATTTTTCATTTATATTGCGATAGTAACTTTATTCGTAATATTCTTTACTCTGTACTTTTTTAGGAATCCAGATAGAAAAATAAGATATAAGAATGGGCAGATACTTTCACCTGCAGATGGGAAGGTGCTTTCTATTAATAAACAAAAAGAGAAATTATATCTAAAATCAAAAGCATATAGAATAGTAATATTTATGAATATATTTAATGTTCATCGCAATAGAATTCCAATGACAGGTAAAGTTGAATATTTAAAATATAAGCCTGGCAAATTTTTTGCTGCATTTAGAAGGGAAATAGAAGATGTTAATGAGCAAATGATAATTGGGATAAGGAATAGAAATACAAAAATTCTTTTTAAACAGATTGCAGGACTTATTGCAAGAAGGGTTGTATGTCTTCTTAAAAAAGGTGATAGAGTTAAAGCAGGTGAATTATTTGGAATGATAAAATTCGGCTCAGCTTTGATTGTTTATATTCCAGAAAAATTCAAATTAAAAGTCAAAGAAGGAGAAAAAGTTGTTGCAGGCATAAGTGTGCTTGCTTCTTTAAAAAAATAGCATTTATAAAAAAATTGACTTTTGAAATTATATTAATTAAATTAAAACAAGAGAAAAAAATGAAGTTTTTGGTAAAGAGATATTTCATTCCTAATTTTATATCATTAAGTAGTATTCTGGCAGGATTTATCTCTATTGTAATGTCAGGCTATGGAGAAATAAAGTTTGCTGCTTCAATGATAATTCTGGGGGCTTTATTTGATTCACTTGATGGTATAGTGGCAAGAAAGCTTATGGCAGAAAATCAAATTGGCAAGGAAATAGATTCCCTTGCTGATGTAATAACTTTTGGCGTTGCGCCAGCTTATCTTTTATATCAAGCCACTTTATACAAATTTGGTAATTTAGGCATTTTTGTTTCAGGTTTACTTCCAATGCTTGCAGCTTTACGCCTCGCCCGATTTAATGTTAGACCAACAATAAACTTTTTTGAAGGCTTACCTTCAACTTCTGCTGGGCTTTCTATCGCAATTTTACAGGGATATTATAGGTATTACTTTAGCCCAATATTTTATCTCCTGTTTGGTTTAACTATCTCTTTACTTATGATAACTAAATTTCACTATTTCAAACCAAGTAAAATCAATATTAATTCATTCATAAAGAAAAATGCACTTATTGTTTCACTTCTATTTGCTTCATTATTTTTATTCTTTAAATGGACAATACTTCTTCTCCTTTTCGGTTATATTCTCTCAGGTATTTTTAAAGGACTTATTTTTAATAAAAATATAAATGATATAAAAATAAACTCTTAACCCTTTTCAGCCGATTATAATTAATAGTGTGATGCAGACAAAACTTTTTAATTTCTTCACTAATCTTGTAAATTGGTGCCGAGAGAATATTAATTTAGTTTTGAATAAATTACCGTGGTTTATTATTGGAAATTATAAAATTTCAATTTTACTTCCTGTAGTGATTTTAATTTGTATAATTTTTTTAGGGTTTTTAATTGTGCATATAACCAAAAAAAAGAAAAAATCAGAACCTGAAATTAAGAAAATAGAACCATCACCATTAGTTGAAGAAGCAAAAGAGACGCCTATCAATGTTGAAGAAGAGGTGAAATTACAAAATGAAACAACAAAAAAAGAACCCGAAGTAAAAAATGTAGATGATGTAACTATTGAAGTATTAGAAGAGCCGGAGACTGCTGAAAAAAAAGTGAAAGAAGAAATTTTAGAGGGTGAAGATCCAAAACAAAAATTTATTGAAAAAGTAAAACAGGAATTTGAAGCACGGTTTATTAATTTAATAGAAAGATATTTCCCACCAGAAATTGATTTTAAAATTAAACCTCGGATAGATGATGATATAATTACATTATGTCAGAATGTGCTTGATAAACTTAGTGTTCTTGAAAAAATGAACGATAATATCTCCTTTACTTCTGAGTATTATAGAGCTAAATCTATATTTTATTTTGCAATAGGTGATTATACTTCTTTAAAGCAGAATGTTGATAAAGCACTTGATAAATTTCCTGAAAATGAAACTTTTTATATCCAAAAAGCAATTATTTTAATTAATGAAAATGATTATTTCAGAGCAGAGGAATTATTACAGAAAGCAAAACAAATTTCATCTTCTAATATGAAAATTTATTTATTATTAGGTGAAATATTTTTTATTCAAGAGAAATACTCAGATGCCCTTGAAATGTATAAAAAAGTTATACTTTTGGATGATAAAAGCAGTATTGCGTATGCGTATAAAGGTTATCTTCTTGCAAAGAAAGGTTTTATATCTGAAGGTGAACGCAATCTCAAAAGGGCTTTAAATATCAATTACAGAAATTATGTTGCATATTATTTTTTAGGTGATATATATAACGAACTTCGTTTTTATAGGAAAGCAGTGGCTATGTTTAAAAGAGCAAAAAAATTTGGATGCAATTTTAAAGATATAAATGAAAAATTAGCATTATCCTTTATTGGCTTGAATAAATATCTTGCAGCAGTAAAGCTTTTAAAAAAGCAATATGCAAAGGGCGAATTGTCTCAGAATGGGATAGAAATTTTAGCAGATGCACTAAGGGGTGTAAATAATATTGAACAGGCTATTCTTATCTACAAGCGACTTATTGCTCTTACCAGTGATAATGAATATAAAAAAAAGATTTATAATAAAATTGCTTCTATTTATTATGAGAATAAAGATTATAAAAACACTGTTTCAACTCTTAAAAGATTGGCAGAAATTGAAGAAGACAAAGAAAAAGAAAGAAATATTTTTCTCAAAATAGGGAATATATGTCTAAAAAAAATAAAGAATTATGAAGAAGCAGAAAAATATTTTAAAATCGTAATTGAAAAAGAACCTGAAAATATTAATGCACTCTATGGACTTGCATCTGCGTTGTTTATAAAGCAGGATTATGAAAATGCAATAAAATATTATGAAAAAACTCTTAAAAATGGGAAAACAAGGGTTATACCTGAAATTGTTTATAAACTTGGTTTTTCTTATTACAAATTAAAACGTTATCCTGAAGCAGTAAAATATCTCACAGAAGCCCAAAATTTGGGATTGATTGAAGAAAAGTTATTTATAGCTTTAGGTTATTCACTTATTCAGGTTAAAAGAATTTCTGATGCAATGGTTGCATATCAAAAGGCATTAAATATTAACCCATTTAATTATCAGACTCACAATAATATAGGTGTGCTTTATGCGCAACAGAAACAGTATGATAAGGCAATAAAAGAATTTAAAGAGGCTTTAAAAATAAAACCTGATAACAAAGATGCATTATTTAATTTACATCGTGCTTACCGAATTCTAGCTGAAACTGAATCAGAAGAATATTTAGCACAACTTGAAAAAGTAGTATAATAATCAATCAAGGGAACTGTTCTCCATCCCACACCTTAACAAATGAATTCTTATCTAAGTGGTGGGAAAAGAATCTCTCCTTTTTTTACAATATTTCCGGGCTTTAAACTACCCCACTTTGTTTTATCCTGATAATTCTCTTTTAAAATATCTTTTTCAATTCCTATCTGTGAATATATTTTGCTTGCAGTTTCAGGCATTACAGGATAGAGAAATAAAGCAATAAAATTTAAACTTTGCATTATGTTGTAAAGCACAGTATTCAATTCACTTGTCTTGTTTTCTTTTTTTAAATTCCATGGTTTCATATCATCAATATATTTGTTTACACTTTTAATATACTCCCATAGTGCTTCAAGCATCTGACTGAATTCAAAATTTTTATAGTTATTTTCAATTAATTGAACAAGTTTTTCACCATTGTTTTGGAGATTTAAATTTTTTACATCTCCATTATGGAACTTCGTATCAGGAGCTGGTATCTTTCCATTAGTATATTTTATCAACATATTTATAGAACGATTAAGTAAATTACCTAAATCATCAGCAAGGTCACCTTTATATCGTTCTTCAAGTCGCTTTATAGAAAAATCGCTATCTTTTCCAAAAGGAATTTCACGCATAATAAAGTATCGTATAGAATCAATACCATATTTTTCAGCAAGTTGCACAGGGTCAATAACATTACCAAGTGATTTGCTTATTTTTTCACCATTTATAGTAAAAAATCCGTGTCCAAAGACTTGTTTTGGAGGAGGTAAGCCAGCTGATATAAGCATTGCAGGCCACATAATTGTATGAAATCTGAAAATATCTTTTCCAACAAGATGTATTGCATTATGCCAAAATTTTTTCATTTTTTCATTATCTTCATAGTATCCGAGAGCAGTTATATAGTTAATCAAAGCGTCAAACCATACATATACTACCTGCGATTTATCAATTGGCATAGGGATACCCCATTTTACAGTAGCGCGTGATATACTTATATCCTGTAAACCTTGTCGTATAAATTCTTTCATTTCATTTCTACGAGATTCAGGTAATGCAAACTCTTTTCTTTCCATTAATTCTTTCAATTTATTTTCATATTTTGAAAGCCTAAAAAAATAATTTTCTTCTTTAAGCCATTGTGGTTCTGTTTTATGAACAGGACATTTACCATCAACAAGCTCTGAATCCATTAAAAACTTCTCACAACCAACACAATACCATCCTTCATATTCTTTCTTATAAATATCTCCATTTTCATAGCATTTCATTAAAAGCTTTTCCACAGATTTTTTATGCTCTGGCAAAGTTGTTCGTATAAAGAAATCAAAACTAATATTCAATTTTTTCCAAGTATTTTTCCATTTTTCTGCCATTATATCAGTAAACTTTTGAGGCTCCATTCCTGCTTTTTCTGCTGCCTGAATAGTTTTTTGACTATTCTCATCTGTGCCAGTAACGAAATAAACTTCATCACCAATTAATCTATGATACCTTGCTAATATGTCCGCTGCAGTAGTGCAATAAAAATGACCAATATGTGGTTCATCATTAATATAGTAAATTGGTGTTGTAATATAAAAATATTCTTTTTTATCCAATGACATTGAAAACTCCTACTTTTTTAATTTTATTAAGCTTTACTTCAATTAGATGGTTCCCTTCAATTTGAACATATACTGTTCTGCGTAAAACATTTGCACCTTTTACTTTTCCTATAATTTCGCCTGTTGGTGGTAGATTATATCCTATATATCTTTCTCTATCAATATCCTGAACATTAAATTTAACCCTTGCCCCATCTTTTGGAAAATCTTTTTTCAATTTTATATAAGTTTCATATTCATAAGCAAGACAACATAGTAGTCTTCCACATACACCTGAAATTTTAACTGTATTAAATGATAAATTTTGCTCTTTTGCCATTTTAAGAGAAACATTATTAAATTGGCGAAGGAAATGAACACAACAAAGTTCTTTTCCACAAACTCCAAATCCTCCCAACATCTGTGTCTCTTCTCTGTAAGGCACTTGCCTTAATTCAATTCTTTTTTTAAATACAGATGCAAGGTCACGAACAAACATTCTAAAATCAATTCTGTTATCTGCAGTAAAGTAAAATATAATCCTGTTTCCATCAAACATATATCTTGCAGCAAAAATTTTCATAGGCAATTTATGTTTTTCTAATTTTTGCTTTGCAATTTTTAATGCTTTCTCACTCTTTCTTTCCAGTTTCTCTATTTTTTTGAAATCATCCTGATTTGCAATTCTTAATACAGTTCCAATATCCTTTGTCTTTCTTATTCTTTTAATCTCAAAAGGTAGCTGTAAAGCTTTTCCTGAATCAAGACCAAATTGGGTCTGTATTATATAAACATTTCCTACCCGTATCTCTACATCATTTGGCTCACAATAATAAGGACAAGCAAAATTGTCAACTTTTATACTTACTACTTTCATTTAAAATATTTCTCGTTGTTAAAAATAAACTTTCAAGTAAAAGCTTTGTATTAATATTGGTATTAGTTAAATTATATCTTGCCTCTATTATTTTTGATAATAATCTATTATATGAGTTAAATTTAATATATTCAACATCTATGTTCAAGTAGTTTTTAAATATTTCACTTTCTCTAATGTTATATTTTTTTACAATTAATAAATCAATAAAATAAAGTAAAAAAAGTTCAAGAATATGTTCTATTAGTTCAATATCCCATTTTGAAACTTCTTCAATAACTTTTTCAAATTCAAGCACATTTATTTCTTTCTCCCGAAGAAAAGAGATAAATGTTTCAAATGTATTAAATACTTTTTCAAAGTTATTTTCAGAAAGGAGTTCATAAGCCTTATACATACTCCCATTTGATATTATAGAAATCTTTTTAGCAAGTAAAGGGTCAATATTCTTTTTTTCAATAAGAATTTGTGAGATAATTTTAGGTGTTAGAGGAGTAAATTGAATTTTTATACATCTTGAAATTATTGTATCAAGAAGTGCATTTAAATTATGAGCTATAAGAATAATATAATTTTCAGGTGGGGGTTCCTCAAGTGTTTTTAGAAAACTATTCTCTGATGCTATATTCATAGAATCAGCACCATCAATTATAAAAAATTTATACTTACTCTCAAATGATTTTAAATTTACCTGCTTTATAGTTTCTCTTATCTGTTCAATTTTTATTACTTTTTTCTCCTGTCGTATAATAAAAAGGTCAGGAAAATTTTCTTCTTCTATTCTTCTACAATTATTGCAATTATCTTTCCCTTTGAGTTCTGGATTTTCATTTAAACAATTAAAATATTTTACAATACTTTTTGCCGTAAGAAATTTACCTGTGCCTTTAGGTCCATAAAAGAGAAGTGAATTAGGGAATCTATTTTTCTTTATAAGAGATTTTATTATTTTTATTGCTTTTTCCTGTCCCTTTATTTCATCTAACATAGCATAAATAATAACAAAAATAAAAGAAAATGGCAAGAAAAAATAAAAAATGCACAATGAGAAAAAGAAAAAGAAAAAGAAAAAGCAATAAAAGAAATACAGGGGTTAAATCTGTCTTACTTAAAACATTGACTTTTGAAATTATATGACTATACTGTACTCTAATGAATCTAATTTCTATATTTTGGTATTATGGATAACGAAATTCTGACAATTAAAGAAGTAGCTAATTATTTAAAAGTAAACGAGAGAACCATTTATAGAATGGTAAATAATAATGAATTACCTGCATTTAAAGTTAGAGATGCCTGGCGATTTAAGAAAGAAGATATTGAAAGATGGATAGAAAAAAATAAAATAGGTAAATTATAAAAAAATGAATAAAATACAGTCATTAAAAATTAAAGACCTACCAGAAATAGAACGTCCCAGAGAGAAATTAGAGAAGACTAATATAAAATTTCTAACTAATACTGAATTATTATCTATATTATTAGGAAGTGGTATCCGTGGAAAAAATGTAAAGAAAATAGCAGAAAGTTTGTTAAAAAAATTTGGTAATAATTTGATCAATACTAAACTTCAAGATTTGATAAAAATAAAGGGTATTGGAAAAGTCAGGGCAGAACAAATTATAGCAGCGTTTGAACTGGCTAAAAGATTAATTTTAAAAGATCAAAGTAACATAACCATAAAAAATTCTGAAGATATTTTTAATCTTTATACTCAGGAAGAAGTGTATATAGATAAAACAAAGAAAAAATATAAGGACCCCTTCTTTGATTTTAAAGATGTTAAACAAACTGATGGGATACATGGCTTACATATCTATCCAGCAGTAATGGCTTATCCTATTGCCGATTATCTTATTGAAAATTATAGTAAAGAAAATAATATTGTTTTAGATCCATTTATGGGTTCAGGTACTACTCTGGTAGAAGCTAATATTAAAAAGAGATATTCTTATGGAATAGATATTAATCCATTAGCTGAGTTAATTACAAAAGTAAAATTAACACCATTAGACCCATTAATTTTGAGAAATGAACTTGAACATATATTAAAGGAAATGGAAACCTTGAAACCGGATATACCAGAAATTAAAAATATAAATCTATGGTTTAAGGATTATGTAATTGAAGAACTTGGAAAGATAAAAAAAGCCATATGGCAAATAAAAGATAATGATGTGAAAGATTTTTTTAAAATTTCTTTTAGTGAAACTATTAGATCTGTATCAAATTGTAGAAATGGATTTAAATTACATAGATATTCAGAAGAAGACTTAAAAAAACATAACCCTAATGTTAAGGAATATTTTTATAAAAAGTCATTAGAGAATATTTATAAGCTAAGCTCAGTAAAAAATAAAATATCAAAGAAACATTGGTTTAAAATAGTAAAGCATATTTCTGAAATTAAATATAATGAAATTGATTTAATTGTTACATCTCCACCTTACGGTGATAGCAAAACCACAGTAGCTTATGGACAATTCTCAAGATTTTCATTAGAATGGTTAGAGTTAAATAAAATAAATGTGGATAGAGAAAGTTTGGGTGGAAAGATAATCAAAAATCCTGTATATGATATATACTCCGAAACATTATTTAGTACATTAGAAAAAATATCTAACAAAGATAGAAAAAGAGCAGACGAAGTATTTGCATTTTTTTATGATTTAAATATATATCTAAAAGAATTTGCACGGGTTGTAAAACCCGGCGGGTTTATGTGTATAGTAGTGGGGAATAGAACTGTAAAAAATGTACAAATACCAACTGATGAAATTATTGTGGAATTATGTAGAAATAATTTTATACACCATAAGACTATTATCCGAGAGATTTTAAACAAAAGAATGCCAAATAAAAATAGTCCAACTAATATTGTTGGAGATACAGTTAATACTATGCTTGAAGAATATATAATCATTTTAGAAAGGAAATAAATAAAGAAATGAATAAAAATTTTTCAGAATTTCAAAAAGAAATAAGAAGAAATTTTATGCCTTCAGGGGAGAAATTAGCAGAATTAGCTCAGAAGAAATTAGTAATAAGAGATGTTGAAAATAACTTTAATTATTATTTACGAGAATTATTAGATATTGAATTTGAATTATACAAAAAATTTGAAAAGAAATGCACAATTAAAATATTTGAAGAAGCATTAAACAAGAAAATAGTAAAATTTCCTAAGGGGAATTTCAAACAATCTTTTTTAAGATTTTTTGAACATCATTACGATGACTTTTGGAATTTATTTTTAAGTATTAGCCAATCACGGAGGACAAGAGCAGGTGGAAGTTTTGAAAATCACTTAAAATTTTTATTCAGTAAATTAGATTATCCTTATGATACACATACTTTACTAAATGGAAAAGTTGATTATCTTTTTCCAAGTGAAGAAGTATTTAGAAAAAATAGAACTGTATGTTTAGTAATTTCTGTAAAGCGAACACTTAGAGAAAGATGGCGACAGGTAATAGGAGAATTGGCATCAATTAATGCCGGAAAAATTTATATAGCTACACAAGAGGAAAATATATCAAAGCAAAAAATTCAAGAAATAAAAAAACATAATATAAATTTAGTAGTTTTTGATGAGGAAAAAGAGAAGAAATTAAAAGAAGAATATAATGTAATAGGATTTAGTGAATTAATAAAGGAGCATTTACCAGCACAAAAGATATTATGGAACAAATATCTTTAAATAGGAATAGCAGGGGACCAGAGAAGGTATCAGAGAATAAAGTTTAAGCCTTGCGAAAAAAGGTGAGCAAAATTTGTTATGTTTGAGTTCTTAAAAACAGATAAAACTATATGGGTTGCTATTTATGCGAGAGTTTCTTCAGATAAACAAAATGAAAAGATGACTTCTATATCTGCATAAATAAGAGAAATTAAAAAATTTCTGAAAAATTTTCCTAAACAGGTGTGATTTTGATTTTTTCAGCCATAAATAATCTCTCCTTTCTCTTTTGCCTCATTTATTATAAGGAAATTTTTTTTAGCCCATTCTTTATCAGAATAATATAATAAATCAAAAGGTATCTTAAACTGTCTTACAAGTTCCCTTCCAATACCAGTTGCTAATTTTACTCTTTCAAATATATCTTTGTTTCTAAAATCTTTTGACACAATAATTATATCAATATCGCTATCACTTTCCATTTTGTCTTGAACTATAGAACCAAAAAGTATTATTTTATTAATCTTAATGCCTCTATCCTGTAATAGAGTCTTCAACATATTCTTTAATTTTGTTTTTATAACATCTTTTTTAAACATATAAATAGCTCCTTTGTTTTTTCCATAACTTCTTTTGTATTATCTTCTTTGTAATCTTTTAAAAGTCTTTCAAGTTCATCCGGGTATCTTGTGGGAATACTTAAATCATTAAGATTATCAACAAAATTTTGTAAATCTTTTTTAAGTTTAATTTTGATTTTCTCACAGAAGTAATTTAGGTTGTGTATTTTTGGTGGGTCTTTTTTAAATTTTTTTACATAAAGTCCTTTTAGTGCTTTTTCAATACATAAGTGGCACATAAATACTGTATAAATGTATCTCCCTGTTTTAAACATTGCATCAGCAGTTTCTAAGTCATAATCTGCCTGTTTAAACCATTCTTTAAAAGCTTTAAAATTACTACCCATCATTTCCCTCCTATCTATAAGTTCTCTTTACTGACCAGTTTTCTTTAATACATAGAAAGGATAATTATTTTCTCTCCAAGTGCTTACTTTTGTTTTTAAAATCTCAAACAAAC
>CAZSCZ010000025.1:0-17562 GCA_964605455.1 uncultured Spirochaetia bacterium | reverse complement strand
CTGCATTAAAAGCTTTACAAACAAGTGGATGAAGTTTGATTGCTTTTCCTTCAACAAGGACTGGTTCAAATGCCTGGATACTTAATCTGTGCAATGTAGGTGCCCTATTAATAAAAACAGGATGGTCTTTAACTACTTCTTCAAGCACGCCCCATACTGATTCGTCTTCTTTATCTATTAATTTTTTGGCACTTTTAATATTAGATGCTTTCCCGTATTCCACAAGTTTTCTCATTATAAATGGTTTAAAAAGTTCCAAAGCCATTTTTTTCGGCAATCCGACCTGATGCAATTTTAGTTCTGGTCCTACAACAATCACTGAACGACCTGAATAATCCACTCGTTTTCCTAAAAGATTTTGTCTAAATCTACCCTTTTTACCTCTAAGTATATCTGAAAGTGATTTAAGAGGTCGTCCACCAGTTCCTTTTACTGCACGCTTCTTTCTACTATTATCAAAAAGCGCATCTACAGCTTCTTGAAGCATCCTCTTTTCATTTCTTATAATAATATCAGGAGCTCTTAATGTCATAAGTCGTTTCAAACGATTATTTCTATTTATTACCCTTCTGTAAAGGTCATTCAAATCAGATGTCGCAAATCTTCCACCTTCAAGTTGAACCATCGGTCTTAATTCTGGTGGGATTACAGGAATTACATCTAATATCATCCACTCAGGTTTATTCCCAGAGTTCTTAAAATCTTCAAAAATTTCAAGTCGTTTAAGCACCTTCTTATCTGTCTTCTGACCTTTTTCATGCATCATAGCTCTTAATTCCTGAATCTCAGAATCTATATCAATCTGCTGTAAAAGTTTCTTAAGTGCATACGCGCCTATACCAATAACAATTCCTGCTTTTATTTCGCCAACAGCTTTATCTTTAAACTCAACATCAACAACATATTCTCTCAATTTCTCTCTTAAATCATTAAACTCTTTAGGAAATAAATTTTTCACAACCTCAACAATATCAAATTCTATTCCATCTTTTTCTTCTGCTTTTTTCTCTTCTTTTTGAATTTCTTCTTTATATCTATTAGCTAAAACTTCTGCAATTACATCATCAATGATTTCCCAAAATATTTCTTCAGGATAAACATCTTTTTTCTTCAACCTATTTTTAAGATAATTTGGAATAGATTCGTCTATCTCTTTAAGCACACCATAATTTATGTCTATAACAATCACTCTTTCATAATACACAACACTTCTTATATCATTTATAGAAAGATTAAGCATAAGTCCTATACGAGATGGGACATTTGCGTAGAACCATATATGAGCTACTGGCGCAGCAAGTTCAATATGGCCCATTCTTTCTCTTCTAACTTTAAAGTGTGCAACTTCTACACCGCATCTATCACATACAATTCCTCTATATCTAATTCCTTTAAATTTTCCACAGGCACATTCCCATTCCTTTGTAGTTCCAAATATTCTTTCACAAAAGAGGCCATCTCTTTCTGGTTTGAGAGTTCTATAATTTATAGTTTCTGGTTTTTTTACAACACCATAAGATATCTCTCGTATTCTTTCAGGTGATGCTAAGCTTATTTTTATTGATGCAAAATCAATAGATTCTCTCATAATTATTTCACCTCATTTTAAATTATTTCTTCCATAAATCTTCAAATGTTGGCTTTTTAAGTTTTTTCCAATCAGTAGTAGAACCTTCATATAAATTAAGTTGTTGACCTCTTGAATTATAAACAGTTATATCCAAACATAAGCCGCGTGTTTCTTGAACAAGCACATTAAATGATTCTGGTATTCCTGGCGCAGATGGATTTTTACCTTTAATAATTGCTTCATAGACTTTAGCACGACCAAGCATATCATCTGATTTAACAGTTAAAAGTTCCTGTAAAGTATTTGCAGCCCCATAAGATTCCAGCGCCCACACTTCCATTTCACCGAATCTCTGACCGCCAAATTGTGCTTTGCCCCCAAGTGGCTGTTGTGTAACAAGTGAATATGGACCTGTTGAACGAGCATGGATTTTATCGTCCACAAGATGGGAAAGTTTCATCATATAAAGATATCCAACAGTAACTTTATTTTTAAATGGCTCACCTGTTCTGCCATCATAAAGCATAGTTTTTCCAAAAGAAGGCAAATTGGCATCTTGCATTATTTTCTCTACCTCATCAACTTTTGGGCCTTGAAATACAGGTGTAACAAATTGAACACCCAAAATCTTTGCAGCCCAGCCAAGCTGAGTTTCAAAAATTTGTCCTATATTCATTCTTGATGGAACGCCTAAAGGATTTAAAACCATTTCAACAGGTGTGCCATCTGGAAGATAAGGCATATCTTCTTCAGGCAAAATTCGTGCAAGAACTCCTTTATTCCCATGTCTACCTGCAAGTTTATCACCCACCTGTAATTTCTTTTTGCTTGCAACATAAACTTTTACAAATTTTTCAACCCCAGGCTCAAGGTCATAACCCTCTTCTCTACTAAATATCTTCACATCAATTACAACCCCTTCAACACCATGAGGAACTCTTAATGAAGTATCTCTAACTTCTTTTGCTTTCTCACCAAAAATAGAATGCAAAAGTTTATATTCAGGAGTAAGTTCACTTTCACCTTTGGGTGTAACTTTTCCTACAAGAATCTCGCCAGGTTTGACCTCTGCACCTATTCTTATAATACCATTTTCATCTAAGTTTTTTAACGCATCTTCACTTAAATTTGGAATATCTCTTGTAATAATTTCCTTCCCAAGTTTTGTATCCCTTGCAATAGCTTCAAATTCTTCAATATGAATAGATGTAAATGTATCATTTTTAAGAAGTTTTTCACTTACAAGAATTGCATCTTCAAAATTATATCCTTCCCATGGCATAAACGCTACAAGCACATTCTTTCCAAGCGCGAGCTCACCATTTGATGTAGAAGGTCCATCTGCTATTATCTCATCTTTTTTTACTTTTTGTCCAATTTTCACAAGAGGCTTCTGGTTATAACAGGTTCCCTGATTTGTGCGTCTAAATTTTTCTAATATGTATATATCAATATCATCTTTTCTTTTTTGTTGTAAAGGTTTTATAATAATCTTATCAGAAGAGACATCAATAACTTCGCCACTCCGTTTAGCAAAAATAACAACACCTGAATTTTTAGCAGCTTCTTTTTCCATTCCTGTCTGAATCAAGGGCTGTTCTGTAATAAGTAATGGCACAGCTTGACGCTGCATATTTGAACCCATCAGTGCTCTGTTAGCATCGTCATGCTCAAGAAATGGTATTAAGGAAGTAGATACACTAAATATTTGAACAGGTGTCAAATCCATATAATCAACCTCTTCAGCTCTAACAAAGAGAAAATTGTTTTTATATCTTGCAGATACAACTTTTTCAACAAATCTGCCTTTTTCGTCAAGTTTTGCATTTGCCTGTGCTACTTTATAATGCTCTTCTTCTGCAGCGGTCAAATAATCTATCTGATTTGTTACAACTCCATTTACCACTTTTCTATAAGGCGTTGCAATAAAGCCATATTTATTAAGTTTTGCATAAGTAGCAAGTGAAACAATAAGCCCAATATTTGGTCCTTCAGGAGTCTCAATAGGACATATTCGTCCATAATGAGTATAATGAACATCTCGAACTTCATACCCCGCTCTTTCACGAGTAAGACCACCTGGACCTAAAGCATTAAGCCTTCGTTTATGTGTCAACTCTGCCAATGGATTTGTCTGGTCCATAAATTGTGAAAGTTGAGAAGTGCCAAAAAATTCATTAATTACACTTGTTATAGGTTTAATACTTATAAGAGACTGCGGAGTATAAGATTCAGGTGAAAGAACAGTAAACCGTTCCCTAATAACTTTTTCCATTCTTGCAAATCCAATTTTAAGTTGCGCTGTTAAAAGCTCACCAACACTTCTAACCCGTCTATTCGCTAAGTGGTCTATATCATCAGGCTCCTCTTCTTGAATATAAATCTTTATCAAATAATCTATCGTGCGTATTATATCCTCTTCTATAAGTGCTCGCTTTTCTATATATGGCTCATACCTAAACTTTTTATTTATTTTAAATCTTCCAACATCACTTAAATCATACTCGCCATCTCGGAAAAATAAATTTCTAAAATCTTCCTCTGCTGTTTCAGGATTTATAATTTCACCCGGTCTTATAATACTCATAATTATATCTACTGCTTCAGCTACATCCTTTGAACTGTCTCTTACAATACTTTTAATTAATGCAAGCTCATCATGATATTTTGATGTATCAATAATATATATATATGGTATACGCTCATAAATTATTTGTTCAATTACATCTGCTGTAATTTTCTCACCTACTTCAAGAATAACTTCTTGTCCATCCTTGCTATATATAGGAGAACCCGCATACATTCCAAGAAGTTTAGAAACAATTGCTGAACGTTCTAATTTCTCTTTATAAATTTCTACTTTCTCAATCGGATGAAAAAGTGAAAAAATAATCTGGTTTAAGTTATATAAAGGAATTGTCCTGTAAACAAATTTTTGCTCAGATAATGGCTCTTTTCTTTTATAATTGAATTTTAAATATTTTTTTTCTTTTATATCAATGTTAATCTCTTCAAACTTATTAGATTTTTCATAAGGAGTTTTACCAAGATAAAGGGTTACAACAACATTTCCATCTTCTTTGGAACTAATATCTTTCTCAACTATATACAATGTTTCATCTAAGCGTTCTTCTTCATCTTTAAACGATGTTTCAGACGATGTAAATAATACCTTTCCAAAAACCGGAATTTTTTCAGCAATTTCTTTTGATGTTATAACAGTCACAGAGCAAGGATTCTCTTTAAATTCTTTTATTTTTAGAACAGGTAAAGAACCAAACCCGAGAGCTTTAAGAAATGTCCCAAGCCATACTTTTCTTTTTCTATCTATTCTAACAATTACATATCCTTTAGGGTCAATTTCAAATTCTATCCAGGGTCCTTTTTCAGGTATAATCCTTGCAGAAAGCAATCCCGCATTACTATCTAATCTAAAAAATACACCTGGTGAACGATGAATTTGATTAACAACTACTCTTTCTGCACCATTTATGATAAAAGTCCCTCTGGAAGTCATAATAGGCAGGTCACCTAAATAAACTTCCTGTTCTCTTATCTCTCCTGTGGTTTTATATATAATCCTAAATTTAGCTTTTAAAGGAGAAGCATAACTTTTGCCCAGATATCGCGATTCAATTTCTGTATATTTAGGCTTACCAATATAATATTCAACAAATTCTAAAATAACATTTTTCTCTGCATTTTCTACAGGAAACACATAATTAAAAACTTCCTGTAGCCCCTGATTTTTTCTTTTATCTGGTTCAACATCTTTTTGCAAGAACCATTCATATGAATTAAGCTGAACCTCTATAAGATTAGGTAAATCCATTATATTATCTTTTTTACCAAAAATTATTTTTTTTGATACTTTTTCTTTCATAATATCTCACCTTTATTAATAAAAATTACAAAAATACTCTTTCCTCCTTTCTTGTAACACCAGTAACCAGCAAACTAATAATAGGCAAATCTTGTGCTATAATTCTATAATAATTTATAATATTAAAATCTTTTGTCAACACTTTTACTTTATTTGATCTCCACTGTTGCCCCAGCTGCTTCAAGTTTCTTTTTAATCTCTTCTGCGTCAGATTTTGAAACTTTTTCTTTGATTGGTTTATTTGGATTCTCAACAAAATCTTTAGCCTCTTTCAAACCAAGATTAGTTATTTCTCGTATAATCTTAATTACTTGAATTTTCTGGTCACCAACACTTTTAAGATAAACATCAAATTCGGTTTTTTCTTCTGCAGCAGCAGGTGCTGCACCACCTGCCCCAGTAGTAGCAACTGCTGGCATTGCCATCGCTGACGCTGTTACACCAAATTTCTCCTCTAATGACTTTACTAACTCATTCAGCTCTAAAACTGTCATATTTTCAATTGCTGAAATTATCTGCTTACTGCTCAATTTGATTTCTTCTGCCATAAATTTTCATACCTCCTTACTTACTAAGCTTTTATTTTTTCTTATCTTCTATTGCTTTTATAGTAAACACTAATTTAGTTAAAATAGATTTTAATGTAAAAACTAAAGATGTAACAGGTGAATTCAACATACCAATTAATTTAGATACCATTTCATCATAAGGTGGAAGTTGCGCAATTTCTTTAAGTTGAGATATATCGTGCAACTTGTTATCAAGATATCCAATCTTTATTTTAAAAGCCTCATTTTCTTTTGAAAAATTATATGCCACACTTACAGGCCTTGTAAAATCATTACCTTTGCAAAAAATTATTGCAATTGGCCCTTCAAACCATTCATCGTTTAAATTTAAATTAGCTTTTTTATAAGCGATCTTCGCAAGCGTATTTTTAATAACTTTAATTTCACTATCTGCCTCCCTTAATTTTTTTCTGAGTTTATTCATCTGTTCAACTGTTAATCCTTTATATTCAGTAAAAATTAGATGTTTCGCATTTTTAAATTCTTCAGTTAAACTTTCTAATTTTTTAACTTTTTCATCTTTTAACATCGCCTCACCTCTTTTCTTTTGTCAAGCTCTTAATATCAATTTTTACACCTGGGCTCATTGTGGTTGAAACACTCAATCTTTTCACATATTCACCTTTAACATCAGCAGGCCGTGTTTTTATAAGACTTTCATAAAAGCTCATAATATTATCAATTATTTTTTGATTGTCCATAGAAATTTTCCCAACAGCAATTCCAACTACTCCATTTCTATCAGACCGATATTCAACTTTTCCCCTCTTTATTTCTTTAATTGCGTCTTGTAAATTAAAAGTTATAGTTCCTGTTTTGGGATTTGGCATAAGCCCTCTTCTTCCCAGTATAGGACCAAGTTTGCTCACTTCTTTCATCATATCTGGAGTTGCTACTGCTGCATCAAAATCCAACCATCCTTTCTGAATTTTTTCAATTAAATCTGTATCACCAACAAAATCTGCACCAGCATTCTTTGCTTCCTCAGCTTTCTCACCTTTTGCAAAAACTACAACTTTCTTCGGCTTACCAAATGTATGGGGAAAAACTACTACCCCTCTGATTCTCTGATTCTTCTTTAAATTTAATCTTGCTGACATTTCTACACTTTCATCAAATTTAGATTTAGGAAATTCCTTTAAAACTTTTATAGCATCTTCAAGTGTATGCTTTTTAAGCTTATCATACATTTTTAATGCTTCCTTATATTTCTTACTTCTTTTTGCCATAGATTCTTACCTCTATTAGATATTATAATTCTACTTCCACGCCCATACTTCTTGCGGTCCCTGCAATAATTTTCATTGCTCCTTCAAGGTCATTAGCATTTAAATCTGGCATCTTTTGCTTAGCAATCTCTTCAATCTTCTCTTTTGAAAGCTTTCCAACTTTATTTTTATTTGGTTCTCCTGAGCCTTTTTCTAAATTCAAAGCTTTCTTAATTAGCACAGCAGCTGGCGGTGTTTTTGTTATAAATGAAAAAGTTTTATCTTTATATACTGTAATTACTACAGGAACAATAGTATCACCCATTTTAGCAGTTTTCTCATTAAAAGCCTTACAAAACTCCATAATATTAACACCATGCTGACCCAATGCGGGACCAACTGGTGGAGCTGGATTAGCTTTTCCTGCTGGAATCTGTAATTTTATAATTGATGCTACTGGTTTAGCCATATATATCACCTCTTTATTATCCTAATCTTTCCACTTGTAAAAAATCAAGGTCCACTGGCGTAGGCCGCCCAAATATTTCAACTCTAACTTTAACCCTGCCTTTTTCTGGATTAACTTCTTCAACTACACCCTGAAACCCTTTAAAAGGACCATCAATGATTTTAACAGGTTCATCTATAACAAATTTTATTTTTGGAGACGAAGGTTTCTCTACCTCTCGCACCTGTTCTTCTTTCTTCATTATTTTATCAATCTCTTCCTGACTGAGTGGCTGAGGTAATTTCTTAATACCAGCTCCTAAAAAATGTGTAACACCTGGTATCTTCCTCATCATCTGCATTGTCTCATTATTCATTTCCATATCTACAAGCACATATCCTGGAAAAAATTTCTGTTCTTTTTTAATCTTTTTCCCATCCTTCATCTCAATTACTTGCTCTGTTGGAACCTTAATATTAAATACAATATTCTTAAATTCACCATCTTGAATCTTTTTCTGAATAGTTTCAGCCACACGTTTCTCTTGTGTTGCTAAAGTATGTAAAATATACCAGCCTCTCATTTTATCACCATTTTTACAATTTCAGAAATAACTTTATCAATAACACCGAGAAAAAGAGAAATAATAATTGTAGTAATAATTACTACCATAGTTGACTCTTGCAATTCGTCTTTTGAAGGCCAACTTACTTTTTTCAGTTCAGCATATGCTTCTTTTAAAAACAGAATTAACTTCTTCATTTTATTTTATTCAGGCCCGGCAGGACTCGAACCTGCAACCACCGGTTTTGGAGACCGGTGCTCTAGCCATATTGAGCTACGGACCTATTTCACCTCCTTATGAATAGTATGCTTCTTACAATATCTACAATATTTCCTTAATGTAATCTTCCCTTTCTGAACTTTTTTATTCTTTGTAGTTGTGTAATTTCTATTGCCACATACTTCACATTCTAAAGACACAATATCTCTCGGCATACAATTCCCTTCCTTTATAATTTTTTTTAATTATAAGCCCACGAGCAGAGTCGAACTGCTGACCCCATCCTTACCATGGATGTGCTCTACCAGCTGAGCTACGTGGGCTCATATAACAAAGTTGTATAAAAATATAACTTTTTATTTAAAGCGTCAACATTTTTTTTAATTTATAGTTAAATGCATAAATTTTCGTACAACAATATAGATAAGATTGTCACTCCCCTGCATACGCAGGGGCAGGCTCAGTGTAAGCAGGAGCCTATAATTACTTATATTGTTTCAATTATAGATTCACGCTGGAGTTTACCAATTTATCTATGTTGCTTTAACTAATTTATCAAAGAACATAAATTTTTTAATGTATTATAATATTTAGGACCAAAATGTTTTAATCTTTAACATAGCAAATTGTTGGAAATTACTTATTCAGACTTTTTATTCATTTTGCGGCAGAACCTATTTCTTTTATGATATTAACTATAATATCTTGGTTTAAAAAATTCTCTTAATCTTAATGGCACTGCTTTTATTTCTTTCACTTTTATAAGATACATTACAGCAATTATTCTAAATATTCCACTCACTATAAATAAAATTTTTACAGCTGGAAATGTAATATTCTCAAACATTTTAATAATAAATACTCCTAATAAAGGGGCAATAACACCTGTTGCACCATTTACAAAAGAAAACGAAGCCATATACGCTGAATTCCTTTTTTTAGGACTTATTGTAAAAAGTAGGTTCAAATGAGCCAAAATCATCCCTGCCCATGCGATACCTCCTAAAAAATGAATAAAAATTGAAAGCACAAATCCATTTGATTTATTGGTTACAACCCATAAGAAAGGGAACAAAGATGCGCCACAACCAGCAAGCACTAATGTATTTCTATGTCCATATTTTGCAGAAAACTCTCCCCAAAATATATTTGATACCACATTTAATGTCCCTGAAACTAATAGAAAAAACCCAATTGTTGCTTTAGGGAAATTTAAATCTTCTAAAAGATAAATTTGAAGAAAAGGTAACATTCCTACAGTCCCTAATGTAAAAAATATTGAGAAAAGTAAAAAATATATAAAATTTTTATTTCTAAATGGAAGTTTTAAGATTTCTGCAAATTTTATTTTTTCTTCTACAGGTTCCATTTTATCTTTTACCTTACTTATAATAAATACTCCAATAATTCCAATAATGGTCGCTAAAGTAAACACATTAGCATAAGATAAGATAGTATTATATTTATCAAATACTCTTCCAACAATATATGGAAGTATCATTGTAATTGTATTTGTATATAAGTTCCGTCTACTAAAAAATTTTCCGCGATATTTATTGGGAATTATATCTTTCATCCAAGACAACCAAGCTGTTCCTGCAAAATAAGCAAACAAGTTTGCAATTGCAATAGTAAAAATAAAGCTCCAGATAGTTAATCCAGGCAAATTCTTTCCAATAATTGTTGGAATAAATACAGCGATTATCCATAAAATTCTTGCTATTAACGCAGTGTATATAAAAAATTTTTTTCTGGGTATATAATTTTCTATAATAAAAGATGCAACAAATTGTGCCATATTAGCAAGTTGTGGTGAAGCTGCAAGAATCGCTATATGGAAAGAGTTCATCCCTATCTTTCTTGCAAATGCTATCAGAAACACACTACCAAACATTGCACCTGTAATAGTGATAAATGTGCCAGCAAAGATACCTTCCGCTATTATGTATTTCATATCATTTCTTAATCTCTTAGGTACTTCAAGCCTTTTCATAACTTTATACATTAAACAATTTCCCCTGCTTTAAAACATAAACTTTATGTGCTATTTTTTTTACTTTCATATTATGTGTAGCTATTATAAATGTTGTGCCAAACTTTTTATTAAGTTTCGAAATTAGATTAAATACAACATCAGTATTTTTGTCATCAAGATTACCTGTAGGCTCATCTGCAATTACAATTTCAGGATTTTTTACCAAAGCCCGTGACAACGCAATTCTCTGACATTCTCCACCAGAAAGTTCACCTATTTTATGATACATCCTCTCTTCCAGTCCTACTTCTTTAAGAATAAGCCTTGCAGAGCTAAAAAACTCTTTCTTATATCTCTTTTCCTTTATCATTAAAGGCAAGTATACATTCTCTATTGCATTAAATTCTGGTAGAAGATAATGGAACTGAAACATAAACCCAACATATTTGGCACGAAAATGATTCAACTGTTCTTCATTTAAATTTGTAATTTCTATTTGCTTAAATTTTATACTACCTTCTGTAACAGCATCAAGTCCACCAATAAGACTTAAAAGCGTGCTCTTACCAACACCTGACTCACCTGTAATTGCTATAACCTTCCCTTTTTCTACATCAAGGTTAAGCCCATTTAAAACTTTTAAAATAGTATCACCTGACGAAAAATATTTGTGCAAATTTTTAATCTCTAAAATCCTCTTATTCATATCTTATTACTTCCATTGGTCTGAATTTTGCTGATTGTCGTGCAGGAAAATACGAAAAAATAAAAATAACCAAAATTGCACCTAAGCAAATAAAAATTATATCAGAAAGCATAACTTCAACAGGTAACTTTTCAAGATAATAAACATCTCGTGCAAGAATCTCAAATTTCCCTGGCAATGGTATGTTAAAAAAATTACTGAATATCTTGTAATAAAGTCGCAAACAAAAATTTACAATATTTTCAACAAAATTAAAAATCTTTTCAAGATTAAAAGATAACAAAAGTCCAGCAATAGTTCCTATTATAATACCTATAAATCCCATTAGCATTCCATCTAAAAGAAATATATTTGTAATCTGTTTTGAATTTGCACCCATTGTTCTTAAAATTGCTATTTCTTTTTTCTTTTCCATAATCAGCATTATAAGTGTACTTGCTATATTAAAAGCAGCTACAATTATTATTAAAAACACAATAAAACTCATCATTGTTTTTTCGTTCTTTAATGCTGTAAAAAGGTTATGATTCAAATCCATCCAGGTAAAAATTTGATATTCATAATTAAAAATTTTTTTTAATTTTTGAGCAACTTTTCTAGCTTCAAAAATATCTTTTATTTTAATTCCTATACCCCATGCACAACCAGGTTTGTTAAAAAGGTCCTGCAAAGATTTCAGAGAAGTAAAAGCAAGTTTTAAATCATATTCGTAATAACCTGTTTTAAATATGCCTTTAACAACATATCGTTTCATTATAGGTGCAACCCTGCCATAAATTTTAAATTTTCCACCTTGAGGCGATATAATATCAATTTTATCCCCTACCTTAACATCCAAAAAATCTGCAAGTTCAGTGCCTATAAGTATATAATCTCTTCTCTTTAAATTAAATTCGCCTTTTACTATTCTCACACTTTTGGCAAAATCAGAATCTTTTATATTTAAATCTTTTTCAATTCCAAAAAAATCAATTCCCATAATTCTTTGCATAGTAGACTTTACAATTACCTGACCCTTAAAAAATGGTGTAACAACATCACCTATGTTATTTTTTTTAATTTTCTTTATAACATAATTATAATTCTTAACAATACTTGATTTTCCATAACTTGTTAAGTATATGTGAAAGCCTGTATTAATTATCTTTTCACGAATAGTATTCTGAAAACCATTCATAACAGAAAGAACAGTAATTAGAGCCATTATTCCTATTGCTATTCCGAATATAGAAATTCCTGTTATAAATGAGATAAATTTATTATGCTTTTTAGAGCGCAAATATCGTAAACTTATAAAAGATTCTAATTTCATATCGGCTATTTTATTGAAAATATATCCAAAGTCAAGTTTGTTATAAAAAAATTAATAGTTTCTCTTTTCTCTTCCTCATTAATTATTCAAATCATATCTATTTTTACATGTTATTTTCTTTCTCTGATATGATATAAATATAATTTATCTTTTTTGTATATTCCTATTATAACATTTTTAACTCTTTTACAATCTCATTTGAACGGACTGGAAATAAGAGAAGGTCTATATTATTATTTCTTTCATAATATAGTAAGTTCTGATGACATTATCTTTGCATTTATATTATTAGGATTAGCTATAAAAACAACAATTAGCCTCATTGTTTAAGAGGGACGGTGCACAACTTTATTACAACTTTATTAATTTCTCTGGAAATCAACACATCTAAAGGTGTGTTTCTACTTTATTATTATGTTGCTATAAGCCCTCACCTTTAAGCCATACACATTTAAGCCCATTATCGTCAACTTAAGGGAATTTTTATGTAAAAACATAGCTTTAGCTATGTTAAATGATTGATCTAATAGGTTTAAAGACCTGTTTTTACATCTTTTTTACCTAATAAAAATAAAATTTTATCCCTTAAGTTTACGCTAATACCTTTAAGCCATACCAACCCATTTTTTATCCTATGTATTTAGCAGTACGAACCGATTTAACAAAGTTGTGCACCGTCCCCCTAACTACGTCCCTCAACTTTCCAATGTTACACAAAGTTAATAAAGTTTTGCACCGTCCCCACAACACAACTCAGAATTTATACGCACGCACTTCAAACTTGACATTTTACTTCAATTTTTTAACTTAATGCCAAATGAAATGGAAGATAAAAATAAAAGAGATATTTGAATTAAGAAATATAGAACGATTTATTCTGTTCTCCCTTTTAGTCTATTCAATTATACTTGGTATAACTGTTGGTTTTATGTATATCTCGCTAAAGAATCTCACAGGGATAAAACAGTTGGAAGAGTATAAACCTGCTATACCTACGAAAATATATGATATAAAAAAAAGATTAATTTCAGAATATTTTGAGGAGCAACGTGAAATTGTATCACTGGATGAGATTCCTGATTTACTCAAGAAAGCTTTAATTGCTGTTGAAGATAAAAGTTTTTATTATCATAAAGGCATAAATTTTGAGGGCATAATCCGAGCATTTATTGTAAATTTACTTGCTGGTCGTATAAAGGAAGGCGGTAGCACAATTACTCAGCAATTAGCTAAAATTCTTTTTACTACCAGGAAAAGAAGTATCTTTCGCAAGTTAAAGGAGATATGGCTTGCACTCCAAATTGAGAAACTATATACAAAAGATGAAATTCTTGAATTTTATTTAAATCAAGTATATTTTGGGCATGGAGCTTATGGTGTAGAATCAGCTGCAAGATTTTATTTTAATAAACATACATATCAATTAAATCTTGCAGAATGCGCTTTACTTGCAGGTCTGCCAGCTGCTCCTAATAAATATTCACCAATAAAGAATCCGGAAAATTCTCAGAAAAGACATAGAAAAGTTTTAAAAAATATGGTAAGAGAAAAAATTATTACTCAAAAACAGGCTGACGAGGCTTATTACGACTTTTGGATAAATTATCAAGGAAAAATTGTTTCACCTAATATCTCATTTTGGAAAATAAGAGTTGATAAAGCTCCCCATTTTACAGAACATATTCGCCGAATGATGGAAAAGAAATTTGGAGCTACAATTCTTTATAAAGAAGGACTTCATATTTATACTACCTTAGATTTAGATATGCAAAAAGCAGCACAAGATACTCTATGGAAAAGACTTGAGCTACAAAATAAAAAATATTATTCAAGAATAGAAAAAATAAACAAATATTTTGATAAACAATTTACAGATCTAATCTCACTTATTGGGCTTTTATTTGATAACAAAAAAATTGGCAGTATAAGTGCTAAAAAAGAGTTAAATAGATTTAATTACTATTTTATTAAAGACATTCTTGATAAAGTTGATATTGTATCTCTTATATTTGGATTAGATGATATTCATAGACTTTTTCGTATTTATAGAAGTGCAGAGAAGATAAATGCAGTAGAAGACAAAGTAGAAGGGGCATTAATTGCAATAGAGCCATCAACTGGATATATAAAAGCAATGGTTGGTGGAAGTGAATTTACACCTGAAAATCAGCTTAATAGAGCAGTGCAATCATATCGGCAGCCTGGCTCAGCATTTAAACCATTTGTTTATATAGCCGCACTTGATACAGCAAAATTTACACCTGCAACAACTTTTACTGATGCACCTGTTGTATATTTTGATACACAAGGAAAAGAATGGATACCTAATAATTATACTGGCAAATATTATGGACTTGTAACTTTAAGAAAGGCACTTCAAAAATCGATAAATATTATATCTGTAAAGTTAGCAGACAATATAGGAATAGACAAAGTAAGAGAGCTTGCAGCAAAAATGCTTCATATTTATAGTTTTGACGAATTAAAAAGAAACCTGCCTAATGACCTCTCTCTTGCGTTAGGCACAGCTACAGTTTCACCATTACAAATGGCAAATGCTTTTGCAATAATTGCAAACAAAGGACGAGATGTAATACCTATTTCAATTAAATATATTACAGATAGAAATGGCAATCTAATTATTGATTATGAGAATGAGATTCGGAAGAAGCCCAGATACCAAATAATTACACCTCAAGTTGCTTTTTTAATTACTGATATGATGCGAAGTGTATTACAACCAGGTGGAACAGCCTGGAAAGCTGTGTGTGATACAGGATTTGCTTTACCTGCAGCTGGAAAAACAGGAACTACTGATAATTGGCGTGATGCCTGGTTCGCTGGTTTTACAAAAAAACTTGTTGCTGTAGTATGGGTTGGGTTTGATGATTATTCAAAATCACTGGGACTTGGCGAAGAAGGTGGTAAAGTTGCTGCACCTATCTGGTGCGAATTTATGATGAAAGCTTTGAAAAATAAATATGTCCCTGATTTTGAACCACCAGAAGGAATAACTAAAGTTAAAATCTGTTTGAAATCTGGTAAGTTACCATCACAGTATTGCGAAGAAACTGGAGAAGAGTATTTTATTCAAGGAAGCGAACCTACAGAAATTTGTACAGAATGTAAAGAAGGATATAAAAAATATGAATTGGATGAAAAGAAAATAGAAGACCTTTTACAGAAACAACGAAAAGAAAAAAAAGAAAGATTATTTAAAAGAAAATATAGGTTAAACTTTTAATGGAGGGTAGAAATGATTTATAACGAAAAAGAACTTGAAAAAAATGGAATTGAACAAAGTATCTCACTTATTGCAACTGCTATAAAAACCGCCCCTAAATCAAGAGGACTAAATCCTTTACTTACAATTGTCCTTACAGGTGAAGAAAAAGAAAAACTTGCAGAAAAGATGAGTCAGTATAATAAGGCACCATTCCCTCGCGATTCTCAAAATATAAAAGATGCTGACGCAGTAGTTCTTGTTGGGGTCAAAACTATCTATCTGGGATTAAACTGTGGAATGTGTGGTTACAAAACCTGTGATGATAGCGAAAGGAATCAAGGAATGTGTATTTTTAATACTGTTGATTTAGGAATAGCACTTGGCTCAGCTGTTTCTACAATTGCAAATTTAAAAATTGATAATAGAATAATGTATACAGCAGGAATTGCAGCTCGGGATATGGGACTTTTTCCAAAAGAATTTAAAATTGTTATGGGAATCCCTTTAAAAGTTTCTCAAAAAAATATATTTTTTGATAGAAAGCATTAACAAATAAGTATATAATTTATAAGATAATAGAAAGCAATGCAGTCTAAATTAACAAAATTTAAGAAAATTATAAAATTTTTTGCAATCCTTATTCTCATCTTTCTGATTTTGTTTGCAGGCTATTATATTTGGTTTAAACTCACAGAAATAAAGGTTGAGTCGTTTATTACTTCAGATTTTCTTTTAATTTTTCAAACAAAAAATCCTTTTATCCTTTTTAACAAGCTTGACGAGTCACAACTATTAGATGTAATATTTTATAATAAAGAAATGAAAGATATTTATAAAATTCTTGTAGATGTAAAATCTCAATTGTCAGAGTCTAAACAAAATCTAATTAATCTTATCAATTCACCTGCAACTTTTGTAATTTATAAAAATAAAAAATCAGCTGTTATATTTAATACTGGAATAAAAACACCATTTTTTCAGCTAACTTCTTTAGCAATAAAAAATATTTTTTCTGATTCTGTCAACTTTAAATTTACTGTTGAAAAATATAAAAAATTTAGTATTAATAAAGTAACAATTCTTACAAAGCTGCAAAGTTTCTATTTCTCTCAAATAAAAAACATTCTTATTGTCGCTACAGAAAGAAAAACATTAATTAAATGTATAGATTCTTTCCTGTCTAAAAACAATCTATTAGAAAATGAAAATTATCTCCAGGTTAGAGCACAGATTGGTGGAAAAAAGGATTTAAGAATCTACTTTAATGTTGCTTTTGTTTTGGATGAAATAAAAAGAGAAAATCCTAAACTCTATAAAAGCTTAAAAACTTTATCTATTCTTTCTATTGCAGGTGCGGATTTGGAAATTGAAAAAGAAACTGTTAAAATTAATGGATTTCTCTCAACAGATATTAAAGACGAATATGCTGAAAAACTCTTTTTATCAGTGCCTAAAAGGATAAATACACCAAATATTTTGCCGGATAGAACATCTTCTTTTATTACGCTAACTTTTGATAATTTCAAGGATGTGTGGAATTATTTTAATCGGATTCTTGTAATTACAGGTCAAAAAGATAAGCAAGCAAAATTATACCAGACTCAAAAAGCTATTGAAAAAATATTAAATATTTCATTAGAAGAATTTTTGTTTTCCTGGTTAGATAATGAAATAACAATAAGTTATCTCCATGATTTTACAAATCCTCTTTACTTAATATCAATAAAAGATTCACAAAAAGTAGAAGAAGTATTTAATAAACTCCAGAAAAAAAATATATTTATGCCAGTCTCATTTATAAATTATAAAGGAGTAACAATAGATAACTTTTCATCAAACGTTGACATTCTTTCCCTCTTTAAATAAATCCTCCTCGATATA